>JAZRBC010000158.1:0-8826 GCA_045634905.1 Akkermansia sp. | reverse complement strand
TACAACTATTCGAGACACTACACGGAGCCGTATTATACGGGGAGAAAGGAGTCCCTGACTAATGATCGGGTATGGATAATTCCGACCCTGCCCAGAGTACGGGCGCTCCAATCTCCAGGAAGAATGGGTAGCTACCCCATTCTTCCGTCTCCGTGAGTCCGATTATACATCGGACGAGGGAAATATACCACAACAATACAATAGAGCCCAGTGTGGAGCCGCAACGCGGCGGAACGCTGGGTAAAACGAAGAACATATCAGAACCCCGAACGAAGTGAGCGGGTGGCAGAAAGCGCAGCTAAAACGCTAAGCCAAAGCTTCCCGTCTCCGGGCTCACGCCCTTCCGTCTCCGCTGAAGCTCCGCCGAGACAAGACGCCGTGGCGGGCTGCCACCCACTCCGCTACGCTCCGGGGTTCCGGTCATTCTTTGTACCATGCCCAGGGTTCCGCCGCTATCGCGGCTGCACCCTGGGCTAAGAATATGCCGCCCTGACGGGCTCAAAATTCCGCTACGCTGACACTCCGCAAACTACCCTGCAAATTCCAATTTGCCGATGATTGGTAATTATGCCAACGCGTTATCGTGTATGGAGAAAGCCGGATATCTGAGCGAGAAACGCTATACCGGCTGCCTGGTGATTCCGGTCAATACTTCGAGAGAATCTTCTCGGCGGTCTGCAGCAGCTTGTTGCGCTGTTTGGTGCGCAGCTTGAGCTGTGCGTTGCGGAAGTTCTGCTCAACGGCATCCACTGAGCGGCTGAGCTCGTAACTGGTACTCACAGCTTCGCCGTTGTTCTCGGTGGTCTGGGTAGCGGATTTTCCGCCTTCGCCGTCGAGCTTCTCACCGCGGAGTTCGGCGCGTTTCACCTCAAAGAAAGCGAGCCAGCGTTTGGCGTAGTACTGGTCCATGAGCTCTGAGAGCTGGCGGTGGGCATAGTCATTGAGCATGCCATTGGCGGGGGTCCAGGTGGTGATGAGCTGGAGCAGCGCCTGACGCATCTGCTTGCGGGCGGCGGGGTCCTTGCCGCCCTTGCTTTCGGCTCCTTCCAGGAAACGGCCCAGCAGGAAGTCCTCCGAGCAGGAGAGGATACTGGCTGTGTCGAGGATGAGCTGCATGTATTTCTTTGTTTCCCGGTTATAGGCCTTCATGTCTTTGGCATCGAAGGCTGCCTTCACCTTGGGCAGCTGCTCGCGTGCCGAGTCGGCCAGCACCTGGCGAACCACATCTGCCAGGTCGTGGCGGAAGGTGCGAAGCTTGTTCAGCTTGTGCTTTTTTCCGGCCTTGAGCATGAGCTTCGCTGCCGTTCTCACCTTTGCCTTGTCGTAGTAATCATCTGGTTTGGACCAGGTGGAAGCCTTTCGGGCGGTGAGGCTGGGGCGCGCGCAGAGAATGCTCTCCTGGCAGCCTTCCTGCAGCCGCACCGGGGCATACACACTTTCGCGCAGAAGCAGCAGGGCTTTCTCCAGATTGCTATCTGCCACGCCATAGCGGGCTACTGCATATTCCTTGATGAATGCCTTGGTGTCGATGGCATCGCGCGTGTTGATGCGTTCGGTGAGCAGGGCGTAGTAGTAGGGGTTTGTCTCCAGCCCTTCGGATATGAGGCCGATACCGATGGCACCGCCGGCGTCGCCTGTCATGTTTTCCAGCAATCCGGCACCGCCGTACATGCCCTGGTTGCCGCCGAAGTTCAGCAGCTCACACCACACGTGGGGGCGCCCCTGGTAGTTGCGCGAGATGTTATGCTTCGGGCTCATATCCTTATCCAGCGCCAGAATGACCGTGTGTTCCGGCGTGGTGCCGGCCACAAGGTCGCGGTGCGGGTTGTGTCCCCATGCCTGGATAAGCCAGCGGGAGCCGGGGGCTGCCTTCTGCATGGCAGCCTGCACAGCCTGCGCTGCCGGGGTAAGCGGCGTTCCGCCGGTGCTACCGCCTTCGTGGAAGAGATCGCCGCCGAAGTTCATGCCCTGGTAGCCGTAGACGCTCCTCAGGTGCTTGTACCACAGGGCGGCCAGCCGCGGGAAATCCTCTGCCGTGGGTTGCAGCACAGCAGGGCGGTTGTAGTGGCCGCACCACTTGCCCTGTGGGATAATCCTGCCCTTCACCTTGTCCGTGGGCATATCATGCGGCAGGAAACCCACGTAGCCCTGCAGTACGGGTTCCATACCCAGCTGGCGCATGCGTTTCACCAGGAAACGCCCCAGTTTAGCCTCGTTTTCGATGATGGTGGGGCTTACCGGGCCACCTTCGCCTTCCAGATTGCCCATATTCCACCAGGCAGCGTAGGCCGGGTTGGGAATGAATCTGGCAATCCTGTTTTCCGGGTAGCCGATTTCCTTCAGGAAATTCTGCCACACTTTCTCCAGCCCGGCGGTTACCAGCACGTGGGTGTAGCCCGCAAGCGCAAGGCGGTCTACTTCCTGCTCCCACCGTTTCATATCCCAGTGGGTGCCGGTGTAGCTCAGGGTGCAATAGTTGTAGGCGTAGTTGAAGGGCAGGGCTGCAGGTACCCGGATTTCCTTGTCGGGCACGATAAATCTGGCCGCGCTGCGGTTGTCTCCGTTCCAGGAGAGATGCACCCTGGCATATTTGCGCAGGTAGTAGCCGTAGGCGCGTATGCATTCGCTCACGCTCCCGGCGGTGATGAGTATTTTATCCCCTTTGGCGCTGATGGTGGGGGATGCTGACTCCTTGATGGAGAAAAGAACCTTTTCCGCATATTCCGGAGTGACTCGCTGCACGAGTTCCTGCGCTGCCTGAGTGGGGGATTCGGCGTGGGCGGATGGATACGCAGCAACCAGCACCGGTATGGCGCTGGCTGCTGCGAGAAACGCCGTATAAGAACGGAGATTCATGGCTGTATTTTATGGCAGGATTACCAAAGTTTGATGTTGGAAATGTTGTCCTCGTTTTCAGAGTCCTTGTTGGTGCTGTCGCCCAGACCATCGGGCCCCTGGGAGAAGATGTCGAAGTCGGCGTTGATGCCGGAGCCGGTCTTGCCGCGCTCGTCTTCGGCCTCGCAGCCCAGACGGTAGCGGTAGGGCTTGCCCCAGGGGTCTACAATCACCAGCATCTTGCGGCGGCCTTTATCCTTGGTGCGGATGCTGGCACGCAGTACGGGCACACCCTCGCCCTGTTCGGCTTCCTTCGGGTTCTTGATGACGTTGAGCGTGGTGCAATAGGGCATGGGGGTATTGCCATTCTCGTCCGGGTCGGGCTCGCCGTCGTTGTCCTCGTCGCAGGAGAGTGCGCGGTACAGGATGTTCGAGCTTTCCTCATCGCCTCGCCCGAAGGGGAGCACGCCGCCGCTGTTGGTGCGGTACTCCTCAAGGCAGGTGGCGAGCAGGGCGATTTCCGTTTCGGCTTTCTTCACCAGCTTCTTGTTCTGGTAGCTGGAAACAGCCACCCACATGCCCGAGGCGAGCATGGCCAGAATGCTGACACCGATGAGGATTTCAACCAGCGTAAAGCCCTTGGCGGTCTGCTTGGTCAGTTTCATGTGCGTGCAGAGCGGATTAGACGTTCTTGATGATTTCCATCATCGGCATGAACATGGCGAGCACGATGCTGCCCACTACCACTGCGAGGAACACAATCATCAGCGGTTCAAGCATAGCGGTAAGAGCTGTCACGGAGTTGTCCACTTCTTCGTCGTACACCTCGGCCACTTTCATGAGCATGTCCGGCAGCTGACCAGTTTCTTCACCCACGTCGACCATGGAAATCATCATGGGCGGGAACACGTTGCAGGCGCTCATCGGGGTCACGATGGATTCACCTTCGCGCACGGCATCGTGAATCTTGGTCACGGCATCGGCCACAATCACGTTGCCGGCGGTGTCACGGGTAATGAGCAGAGCCTGCAGAATCGGCACACCGGAGGAAACCAGCGTACCAAAGGTGCGGGAGAAACGCGCCACGGAGCTCACCTTGGTCAGGTCGCCGATCTTGGGCAGCTTCAGCACCATGGCATCCACAGCGCGGCCACCCTTGGGTGTGCGCTTCCAGATGGAAATGCCCACAATCGCTGCAGCAAGAAGACCCAGGAAGAACACGGCATTCGGCACGAAAGGAATCACGCCGTCCGCCATGCAGTTATCGGAGAAGTTGAACACGAACTCGGAGAGAGCGGGGAGCTCCATGTTCTGGCCTTCAAACATTTCCTTGAACTTGGGTACGATAACCAGCATGAGGAATACCAGAATACCCACGGCGATAACCATGATGATGGTGGGGTACACCATGGCAGAGGTAATCTTGGAACGCAGGCGGTTGGCTTTTTCCTGGTATTCGGCCAGACGGTTGAGCACCACTTCGAGCACGCCGCCGATTTCACCGGCCTTCACCATGTTCACAAAGAGCTTGTTGAACATCTTGGGGTAGGTGGAGAGGGCCTCAGAGAAGGTGGAACCGCCCTGTACGGATTCGCCCAGGGCCACGATGGTGGCACGCAGATTCGGGTTCGGCTCCTGCTTGCTGAGCACATTGAGACTCTGCAACAGGGGCAGGCCTGCGTCAATCAGCGTGGCGAGCTGGCGAGTGAACACCATGAGCTCCTTCTGCTTCACAGCACCACCGGCTTTGCCCTTGGCTCCGGAGTCCTTCTTTTTCTTGCCTTTGTCTTTCTTGCCGTCCTTCTTCTTGGCGGCAGAGGCAGACGCGCCGCCCTTGGCTTCCTCGCACTCACGCACGAGCAGCCCCTGGGCGCGCACCATTTCCATGGCGGCAATCTTGTTATCAGCAGTTACGAAGCCTGTTTTTTCAGCGCCGTTCTGGTCGAGCGCGGTGTATTTGAAATTAGGCATAGTGATTAGTAAGTTTAAAAGAAACGGTTGTTATGGTATGAAGATAGCAGATGTGAATCGGCTCGTCAAGCATTAGGTGTACTTCAGCACTTCTTCGATGGTGGTGTTGCCTTCAAAGATGTTCTGGATACCATCTTCACGCAGCGTGGTCATACCCAGCTCGATGGCTTTCTGCTTCAGCACAATGGAGGGTACATTCTGCGTGATGAGTTCCTTGATGGGGTCGGTCACGTTGAGAAGCTCGTGAATGCCTTTTCGGCCCTTGTAGCCGGTGTTGGCGCACTTGTCGCAGCGGGCTCCGGTGAAGAACTGCTGGTTACCAATCAGCTGCGGGTTGATACCCAGCTGGCTGAGCAGCGTGTTGGACGGCTTGTACGGGGTCTTGCAGTACGGGCAGATGGTACGCACCAGACGCTGCCCCAGCACGCCCAGCAGGGTGGCGGCCAGCAGGAAGGGCTGCACGCCCATGTCCACGAAACGGGTCACTGCACCGGCTGCGTCGTTGGTGTGCAGGGTGGAGAGCACAAGGTGACCCGTGAGGGCTGCCTGAATGGCAATCTGTGCGGTGTCCTTATCACGAATTTCGCCCACCAGAATGCGGTCCGGGTCCTGACGCAGGAATGCACGCAGCACGCGGGGGAAGGTCACGCCGATAGCTTCGTTGATGGGTACCTGTACGATGCCGTCGATGTCGTATTCCACAGGGTCCTCTGCGGTGAGAAGCTTGGAGTCCTCGGTGTTCACCTCGCGCAGAGCGGCGTAGAGAGTGGTGGTCTTACCGGAACCGGTGGGGCCGGTCACCACGAAAATGCCGTTGGGCTTGTTCACCGTGTCGATGATGTATTCGTGCAGGTGCGGGTGCAGGTTCAGGTTATCCAGGTTCAGGCTCACGCTGTTGCGGTCGAGCACACGCATTACCACCGACTCACCGTACTGGGTGGGCAGGGAGTTCACACGCATATCCACACCGGCTTCGCCCACCTTCATCACGATTCGGCCGTCCTGCGGCACGCGGCGCTCGGCAATGTTCATGCCGGCCATCACCTTCACGCGGGAAATTACGGAGTTGGCCAGGTGCACGGGGGGCGGGGCCATTTCATACAAAGCGCCGTCCACACGGTAGCGGATCTTGAACTCGTTTTCAAAGGGCTCCAGGTGAATATCGGAGGCCTTTTCCTTGATGGCCTGCATAATCACCAGGTTCACAAACTTGATAACCGGCGCGGCATTGGCCTCTTCGGCTCCGTCGTTACTGCCCACGCTCATGGTATCAAGCTCGGCCAGCAGGTCACCCATGGCGGCCTCGGCACCGCCATAGCATTCGGTGATGCGGGCCCGCACTTCGTAGTCGGCGGCCACATACAGGTAAATATCCTGACCGGTGGCAATGCGCAGGTCGTCCACCGTCTGCGGGTTCAGCGGGTCCTCCAGGCACACGTACAGGCCTTCGCCCTCGCGGTATTCGATGGGCAGGGCACCATGCAGGCGCGCCTGTGCACCGGGAAGCATATCCAGCACCTCCTGGGGCGGGGTGTAGTCTGCCAGGGAGATGTACTGGGCGCCCACTTCCATGGCGATGACATTCCAGTAGTCTTCCGGTGCGCTGATGATACCGAAATCGATGAGAGTTTCCCACAGCTCCTTGCCGCTGTTGGACATCTCGTCCACAATGTCTTTGGCAACGGAACGCTCCAGCATGCCGTTGTTGATGAAAACATCAATTGCAACCTCGTTGTTCATGTGTGTAGTAAATGGGTGTGGTGTGGGAAGATTAGCTGGCGTCGCCGGTGGTCACGCGGATGATTTCTTCGGCAGAGGTAAGACCGGCCAGCACCTTGCGGATACCGTCTTCGCGCAGGGTGCGCATGCCCAGCTCGCGGGCGCGCTTGCGCAGCTGAGCTGAGGTCAGGTCGGAGTTGATGAGACCGCGTACGTCGTCCGTCACTTCGAAAATCTCGAAAATACCCAGTCGGCCCTTCATGCCCTTGCCTCGGCACTTGTCGCAGCCGCCGGGGCGGGGCACCTTCACCGCGCGGGTGATATCGATTCCCAGCGTGGTGGCCTGTTTCTGCGTGAGCTGGCCGTCCATCTTGCACGAGCAGAGGCTGCGGCACAGGCGCTGAGCCATGATGGCGCGCACCGCGGAGGCGATGAGGAAGCGATCCACGCCCATATCGGCCAGACGAGCCACGGAGGAGGGCGCATCGTTCGTGTGCAGGGTGGAAAGGACGAGGTGACCGGTCATGGCGGCCTGAATGGCGATGCTGGCGGTCTCCCCGTCTCGAATTTCACCAATCATGATGATGTTCGGGGCCTGGCGCAGCATGGCGCGGAGTGCAGCCGCGAAGGTCATGCCGATTTCCGTGCGGATCATCACCTGGTTGATACCGCTCATTTCGTATTCCACCGGGTCTTCAGCGGTGATAATCTTCTTGTCCGGGCGGTTCAGGTGGTTCAGGCAGGCGTAAAGCGTGGTGGTTTTACCGGAACCGGTGGGGCCGGTCACCAGAATCACGCCGTCCGGCAGGGTGACCAGTCGGTCGAAGGTAGCTTCGTCGTCGGAAAGGAAGCCCAGCTGCGGCAGGCCCAGAGCCAGAGCAGATTTATCCAGAATACGCATTACCACAGATTCGCCGTGGTTGGTGGGCACTGTGCTCACGCGGAGGTCAATGTGGGCACCGTCGCGCAGGTCCATTTCGATACGTCCGTCCTGCGGCACGCGCTTTTCCGCAATGCTCATGGAGGTGCTCATCACCTTGAGTCGCGCCACGATGGGCCCGAGCAGCTTCTTCGGGTGGTTGGCTACCTCGACCAGGCGGCCGTCCACGCGGAAGCGCAGGCGCACGCGGTCTTCCATGGGCTCAATGTGAATATCGGATGCGCGCATCTCGTGAGCCTCGTTGAACATATTGTCCACCAGCTCGATGATGGGGCCTTCCGTGTCTCCCTTGGCAAACTGCTTCTTTTCCGGGTAGTACTTGTCCAGAGCCTTCATGAGCAGGGGCTCTGCCGTCACAAAGAAACTCACGTCGCGACCCAGGAACTGCGGCAGACTGTCCATGGTCTGCATGTCGAAGGGGTCGCAGATGGCAACCTGAAGGGAGAATCCGTCATCGCCCAGCGGCAGGAACTTGACGCGGCGGGCAAGCTCGCCCTTCACGGTGGCGATGATGGAGGGATCTACCTCGAAGGAGGTCACATCCACATACTCCAGACCGGAGTTGTTGGCGGCTATCTGGGCTATGTATTCGTGTGTGAGGTATTTATTCTCAACAAGGTGGTCTATGATGTTATCCAGCGGCGAGAGCTGCATGCGGATAGAATCCAGAGTTCCCTCATCGATAGCCCCGGCTTCTACCAGGAGCTGCAGGAGAAAGTCTTCGTTCGAGTACACGGAAGTAAGATGGTGAAGTGAGTTTAAACGCGTTTTCGGACTCTTGTACGTCCGTTTTCCAGTCTACACCAAACACCCCCCTCTCGTCAATCATTCAGTTGGCTTCTGACGATATTTTTTGTGCCCCTGCGTTATTTCGGCGGCATAACCCTTACATTTTGCTTGCTGAATTGAGCCCTGCTGTGATATAACCCCCGCGAAATCATGAAACGCTGCCTGGTTACCATCATAGCGCTGTCCTGTCTGTTCGCCGTTCCATCCACCTCTCAGGGAGCTCCGGAGGCGGTTTCCTGTGAGCCCGAAACGGCCCTGTCGCCTCAGGCGGCGGCTGCGCTGGAGCAGGCTCGGAGCCAATTTGCGCACCTTGCCATGCTGCTGAATCAGGTGACTGATTCTGAAAGCGCCGCGCGCCTTGCTCCGCAGATTACCGCCACCTGGAATATCCTGATGCATTTCGATACGTCGGTGTTCGATGGCGAAGATGAGGAGATGCTGGCTGCAGAATGCGCTTCGATGTTTGATACAATGAAAAATCAGCTGATTAGGCTGTTTGATGCCAACTGCTATGAAAACGCTCTCCTGAAGGAATGCTTCGGCGTTTTTACAGACGTGGAATTGCCGCCGGC
>JAZRBC010000157.1:0-2765 GCA_045634905.1 Akkermansia sp. | reverse complement strand
GTCGAAATTGCCACTGACGTGGCATCTAAATCTTCGCTTCGCTCAGTCTAAATTGAGTGCCGCTCATGCGGCACTCAGTGAAGTAAATTCCAATCTTTATCAGAGCAGGAAGAGGACGGAGTTTGCACTTGCAGGGGGGAGCGGGATTTGCTAGCATGGTGGCATGATTCCACGGTCGGCAGTCATGGCTATGCTCACGCTCGCTTTCGGCGCAGCGGCGCAGGAGCCTGCTGCCGTGGATGCCGAGGCCTGGAAGGCGGAGGAGGAAGCGGTGCTGCGCGAGGCGGCGGCGCGGGGAATCACGCCGGATAAGAAGAGCGCAGCGGTGGCGGCGGCAACGGCCGGGCAGTTCGGCGACAATGTGCTGCTGCCGGATGTGGACGAGCATGTGGTGTCGCACAGCAAGCTCTTCTCCGTGAGCGGTGGCGATTCGCTGCGCATGGGCGCCATTGCCTCGCGCGCGGATGATCTGTACAACCAGGTCTGCAAGCTGCTGCAGCTGGAAAAGGGCCACAAACACAGCATTTCCATACGCCTCATCGGCCGCAGCTCGGATGCCCCCTCGCTCCACCCCATCCGCACGCGTATCAATATCATCGACGGGCAGCCGAATTTCCAGGTGCGCATTTTCCCCGGCGGCGGTATCGACCTGGACCGGCTGGACAAAGCGGTCATCACCATGGTGCTGTATGAGTATGTGCTGCGGGATCTGGACCCGGGCGCTTACCCGGAGACGGTGGGTCTGCCGGGCTGGCTGGTAGCCGGGGTGCAGCAGGCGGTGCTGTGGAAAAGCGGCCGCGCCGAGCGGCGCGTTTACCAGCAGCTGTTCAACCGGGCGGAGATGCTCTCGCCCGAGGAGATGATTTCCGTGGAGAACCCGGAGGAGCTGGATGCCGCCAGCCGCCAGGTGTTCGAGGTTTCCTGCGGGGTGCTGCTGATGAGTCTCATTGAACGCGAGGGCGGCATAGACCAGCTGAAGAATCTGCTGAGCAGCGCCGCCACGGCAGACGGCAGCCCGGTGGAAAACATCACCGAGCATTTCCACGAGCTGGGGGTGGACAGCAGCCTGCTGAACAAGTGGTGGGCCATAGAGCTGGCCAACCTGGCGCTGCCCCGGGCCACGGATTCCATGGCCCCGCTGGAAACCGAGAAGCTGCTGCAGGAGGCGCTCACCCTCATGTATTTTGACCCGGTGACGGAGGTGCCCCGCCCGGTGGGGCTGGATGATGCCTACGCCCTGGCCGAGCTGCCGAACTGGCAGAAGCAGGTGCAGCCGAACATTGCGCGGCTCGTGGCGCTGAGCCACACCTGTTTCCCGGGGTACCGCCCCATCATCACCGAATACTGCCGGATTCTGGGGCACATGATCAACGGCGCCCACCCGGACGAGGTGCAGAGCGCGCTGGGGCCGCTGGCCGAGCTGCGCCGCGCGTACTACAGCGCCGCTATCCGCGGGCGCGATTATCTGGACTGGTTCGAAATCACCTTCACCGGGAAGGAGCGCGGGCGCTCGTTTGATTCGTACCTGGAAACGATGCAGATGCTGCGCCGCGAAGACCCGGGCCCGGATACGCCGATGAGCCGGTATCTGGATGATATAGAGGCGCTCTACCAGCAGGAGGAAGGCACCCCCCTGCCCCGGAGCCTGCGCGACCGAATTCCCGGAAAACAGAAAAACACCCGCAAATGAGCCGTACACCCACCACACCACCGGATATGAGCGAGGAGCAGGCCGCCCGGCGCGAGGGATTCGCGCGCGTGTGCGGTATTGATGAAGCTGGCCGAGGCCCGCTGGCCGGGCCGGTGGTGGCGGCGGCGGTCATTCTGCCCGCGGGCTATGAGCTGCCGGGGCTGAATGATTCCAAGAAACTGACCGCCCGCAAGCGCGAGCAGCTCTACACCGCCCTGATGCAGGACGAGCGGGTGCAGAAGTGCATAGCCCAGGCCACGGTGGCGGAGATTGATGAGCTGAACATACTGCGTGCCACGCATCTGGCCATGCGCCGCGCGGCGGAGGGGCTGCCCGGCGGGGCGGATTTCTGCCTTATTGATGGTCTGCCCGTGCCTGGTTTCCCGCTGCCGAGCCGCAGCCTGGTGAAGGGTGATGCGCGCTGCCTGAGCATTGCGGCGGCGAGTATTCTGGCCAAGGTGTGGCGAGACCACTACATGCTGGAGCTGCACCGCGAGTTCCCCGCCTACGGGTTCGACCGCCACGCGGGCTACGGCACCAGAGCCCACATGCAAGCCATCCACGAACATGGAGTTACGATACACCATCGCCGCACGTTTGCACCTGTTGCACAACTGGAACTGCCCCTGGGCTGACGGCACCCGCCCCAAGGCGGGTTACCTGGGCGAATACGGGGAGCTGGTGGCGGCCTCGTGGCTGAGGGCGCAGGGCTACAAGGTGCTGCGCCGCCGCTGGCGCGCGGGCTCCGCGGGGGAGCTGGATATCGTGTGCCGGAAGGGCGACCAGCTGGTTTTTGTGGAGGTGAAAAGCGCGCTGCACAGCGGCTCCGGCCGCCCCGCCCGCCGGATTAACCAGCACAAGCGCGAACTGATACGCCGCGCGGCAACCCTCTGGCTGCGGCGGCTGGAGCGCCCCGTGCCTGCCCGGCTGGATGTGGTGGAAGTGCTGCTGCCCCCCGGCCGGAAACCAGAGGTAACCCACCTCCAGTCCGCCTTTCCCCTACGTCCGAGCCGCTGACAAGCGGCTCGGATTTCGTCGGCACACAGTGCCGATATCGTCCATGCGCAGCATGGAT
>JAZRBC010000156.1:0-1744 GCA_045634905.1 Akkermansia sp. | reverse complement strand
CCACGGCGATGCTGCCAGCGTAACCAGGCTCATCAAGGCCGGGGCAAACCCCAACTTCGTATCAACGGATTCCCGCTCCGTGCTGCACAAGGCCATTCTCCGGAATGACGCGGGCATCATCAAAGCCCTGCTGGACGGCGGCGCAGACCCGATGCTTCGCGCAGGCAACCAGGCCGTGGCTCTGCACGATGCCGTGTGGGAACGGAAGCACGAAAGCATCAAAGCCCTGCTTCCTGCCTACAAGGATATCAACTACAGCCCGGCCGGCGGCTTCAACGGCACCCCCATCAATCTGGCCATCGACCGCAACTTTGCCGATATCGTACAGCTTTTCATCGATGCAGGCATTAACCTGAACGACAATAAGAACGGCGAGCTGCCGCTGGTTCATGCAGCCATCGCAGGCAAGGCAGAATGCATTGAAGTGCTGCTCAAAGCCGGAGCAGATAAGAACGCCAGAGACAAGAATGGCAAAACCGCTAAAGAGGCCGCAGCAGAATCTGTGCGCCACCTCCTGTAACAACTGACTCATAATTCGTTATGAAAATACGAACAGCACTTTCCTTCCTTACCATCGCGCTTGGTCTTCTGCCTCTCTGCCAGGCAAAAACGCAGGAGGCCGACACACCGGCAAGCAGCTCCGAACTGGCCAAGCATCCCTTCCCCAAGTATACCGATTTCTCGAAGCTGAACAGCAATCCCCGCAAACAGGAAACAAATTACCGCGTGCGCGAGTTCAGGGCTTACCTCCCCGTGGGTGAAATGTCAAAGCGACTCAAGATTGCCAGTTACTCCACCTTCGAGAACCCAACCGGCATCGCCTACGAAAAGGGTGATAGCATCGGCATCCGCCTCGCGGGTACTCCCCGCAGCAAGGTAGAGCTTATTCTGCGCGATTTCCGACACCCCGGCGCCGAGACCCGATTCGAGCTCCACGAGGGAGAAAACACGTTCACCGCCGGACATTTCGGCCATGCCTATATCAATTATCGCGATAACGCCCCCGCCACAGCGCCTGCTATCAAGGTACAGATTAAGGGCGGCCGCATCAACGGCGTATTCACCAACCATGACAACGCCAAGGTATGGAAAGATATGCTGGCGAACGCCAAGAGCGAATTTCTGGATATCATGGGCGAGCGCTGTCAATGGGTGCTCGACCTGAAGGCCTTGCGCGAACGTTGTCCGGAGAAAGGCCCGGAACTCGTGGCGCTGTATGACCGTGAAATCATGATTGAACAGCAGCTACTCGGCTGGGAATGGGAGGGGATTCACCCCGGCAACCATATCATGGGCCGCTCCATGTGGGACACCAACCGCTACATGCACGCCGATGGCCTGGGTGGTGCCTATGTCATCACCGCCACCCCCGGCCTTGTGGATGTGGATGAAGTGCTCCGCAGCGGAGCCTGGGGCACCGCGCATGAGTTCGGCCATGTGAACCAGACACGCCCGGGTATGATGTGGGCTGGCACTCAGGAAACCACGGTAAACCTGTTCTCTATGTGCGTGAACTACGACTTCAACCCTGACGAGGTACGTCTGGAGCACGAAGGAGGCCGCACCATGGAAGGCATGCAGGTGCGCGGCGCCCGCTTCGACTGGTATGTGAACAGCGCTGTGGTAAATAAAGAGCTGTGGCAATTCCAGAAAGGCCCGGACGACGGCAACCGCGAGCCCGGCGAACGCTGCGGCGACTGTTTCGTCATTCTCTGCCCCATGTGGCAGATGTATCTGTACAACA
>JAZRBC010000155.1:0-15062 GCA_045634905.1 Akkermansia sp. | reverse complement strand
AACGCTGCAAGGGGTCGACATCTGCAGCGATGAGGGTATTCCCGGGCTGCTGGAGTAAAACGAGCCTTGCATAACTGCAAGTATTTTACTATATGCGGCTTAGTATATCTTTATGCAAATCCAAGGTTGAATCTTGGATTTGCATAAAGCCAATTTAAATCACTAAGCGTCTATCTCTTGCAATTATGCAAGATTTCCCTCACCGCTCCAGTTCGGATTTGATGAAGGGGGCGGTGGGAGATTTGGCGCGGGAGAGCTGGCGGACGGTGCCCTGGGCGGGCTAGAGTTCCATTGTCGGGTAGTTGGTGATATCTAAAAGCAAAGGTGAGAGTTGGTTAATTTCCTGCTCGAGTACCGCCAATTCTGCCATAATGACGGCAAATGAGGGAGCATCAGCCGGAAGCATCTCTCGTTGCATATTCTGATAATCAGACTCCAATTCTTTAAGGATGTGTCCGGAAGGAATAAGGTGCATAGTGCCGGGCACAGCGTTCGGGTAATCTGCCCAACCGGCACGGTAGAAATAGTATTTGAACGAAGAAACCTGGTATAGCAGACGAACATCGGCAAACGCACTTTTCTTCAGGTCAGCATTGCGAGCCATCATGATGGTATCGTAATAGTGCCTTGCATAACGCGAGGGCAAAGAGGAATTGCGATTTACCTGAGCATGCAATATGGTAATTTTCTCCCAGAATGCGCGTTCTGCGGTGGTAACGGTCACCTTTGCCTCGGCATTCTTGAAAAGTCCAGGATACAGCTCTGCCATGTATGGGCACACCGTGTGTTCTGCGTGCGGATTCCATGCAGCTTTAGGCCCGATTTCCAGAAGAATCTCGGGGCGGATATAAGAGCCGGGGTAATTCTTCGGGTAAGTAATCACTATCACCTCGGGGGCTTCCTGAGATAAGGCGGCAGAACATATATCGCCACAGCATTGCTGAACGACAGGCAAAACAGCTTCTGCAACTTGTCTGGCATTCCATTCATCCAGAGCCTTCATCATCTTTTCCCGCCCTGCCTTACCATAGCGGGTTGACGGGTTCCACTCTGTGGAGGTGCTGAATTCATCCCAATTCAGGATGAGGTCTATATCTTCAGAGAAACGCTTGATATATCCATATACCTTAGACAAACTGGTTCCACCTTTGAATATGATGGATTCCTTCAAAGTCGATTGAAACAAGCGTTGCAGCATCCAGCACACCCAGAAGTCTTTTTCTATGGCTGCAGGCGCCATATCCAGTTTCGCGGCGGTCTGGTTGATGATTTCCAATCGCTCGTTGAGCGAACGCTTTATGAATTTATCCATAATATCAGGCAGGTATAAGCGGCCGCAGGAGGCGGCGGAGTTTTTCGGAGAGAAGCGGGAGGGATTTCTGGAGATTCCGGCACAGTGCGGGAGTGAGGATGGAAGAATACAGGGCGCGATACGGCTCCGTAAGCGCGTGTTCGCCCAGTTCCTTGATAGCCTGAATGAACATAGCGCATTCAGTATTACCTAGGCGTGCTTCTCCTGCAGGGATATGCTTGAACTCGAGTGTGCGACCCTCAATGTCAAAGGTACGGCTGGGACCGTCGGATAAATACAGGTGTCTGGTAGGAACCTGGGTGCTCAGGCCAAAGTAATTCAGTGCGGCATTGCCCGATATCAGGATATTCCACTTGTGCTTCCGGGCAAGGGCATGGGCAACCCTCTCCATGTCCGGTGCCAGAGTCTCCTGCAGGAGGGTGCTGTACCGGGGATAATCGTATATTCCCTTCCACAACGGGCGGATGATACCCTTATTCTTGAGCTGATGGAAGCACCAGGCAATATTCCCCTCCGTGCCTATATCACAGAAGTCACTATAGGAAAAAACGCACCCCCTCCCCCAACGACGGATAGTCGCAAGGATTTTCTTCTCCAGAGAAGCGGATGGTTCTTTCTTCTTCATGCCCCCAATGTAGCACCAGACAAGAGAAATTGCAAACCTTTTTCTTCTTTTTTATGAAAATGTTTACTTCTTCCTTAACTTTCTCTGTTTGTGGTTACTTGATACATTTTCTTCTAATAGTAATTGCGCATTTTAATTAGATACTACTGCATTCACGCAACGACAGAAGAGGTCATTGGTAATACATACGACAAATTGGGGCTTTATGCAAATTTAAGATTGAATCTTAAATTTGCATAAATCGAATTTAAATCACTAAGCTTCTACCTCTTGCAATTATGTAAGAAATTCTTCACCGCTCCAGTTCGGCTTTGATGAAGGGGGTGGTGGGGGATTTGGAGCTATTTTCCGTTACTACAAAGGTTTTGAGTTTCCCTATGTTTGGCGTTTTGTGCTCGACGAAAAAGCGGTTATACCGCTGCTAATGCAACGGTAATCAGTCGGCCCTACGGGCCTCAATGAATTACACGGGCAAAGCCCGTGTATGAAATCCGCTCGGTAGGCGTATGAAAGCGCGGCGTCGCCGCGCATGAAATACCACCTGACGGCGGTACGAAAGCGGGGCGTTGCGCCGCAGGCCCTGCTTCACCGTTCCAGCTCGGCTTTGATGAAGGGGGCGGGGGGGGATTTGGCGCGGGAGAGCTGGCGGACGGTGCCCTGGGCGACGATGTTGCCGCCGGCGGTGCCGGCGCCAGGGCCGAGGTCGATGACGTAGTCGGCTTCGCAGATGAGCTCTAGGTTGTGCTCGATGACGACGACGGTGTTGCCCATTTCGACAAGGCGGCGGAGCACCTGGACGAGGAGGCGCACATCGTGCGGGTGGAGGCCGATGGTGGGTTCCTCGATGATGTAGAGGTCCTGCGGCAGGGCCTTGCCCTTGCGGATGGCGTTGAGCGCGGCGCGGCGGCCCTTGATGAGCTCTGCCACGAGCTTGATGCGCTGGGCTTCGCCACCGCTGAGGGTGTTGCTGGCCTGGCCGAGGGTGAGGTAGCCCAGGCCGGTGTCGCACAGCAGTTTCAGAGGGTCGGCCAGGCGGGGCTGGCTGGCGAAGAATTCGGCAGCTTCCTCCATGTCCATATTGAGCACTTCGGCGATGTTCTTCCCCTTGTAGCGCACCTGGAGGGTGCGGGAGTTGTAGCGCGCGCCGCGGCAGGTCTCGCAGGGCACCGTGCAGGGAGGCAGGAAATCCATCTCCTGGCGCTGGTAGCCCGTGCCCTTGCAGGCCTCGCAGTGGCCGGCGGCGGTGTTGAACGAGAAGCGCCCCGCATCGAAGCCCAGGCGGCGGGCATCTGCGCTCTGGGCGAAGAGCGAGCGTATCTCGTTGAAGATGCCGATGTAGGTGGCGGGGGTGCTGCGCGGGGTCTTGCCCAGCGGGCTCTGGTCCACCTGGTACAGGGCGCGCACGGAATCGAGCCCCCTGCTCTGTTTCCACGCGGCGCGTTCCTCGCGGGAGATGCTGCCGCCCAGAGCCTCGCGCACGGCAGGCCCGAGGGTCTCGGTGATGAGCGAGGTCTTGCCCGCGCCGCTGGGGCCGGTGACCACGGTGAAGCGGGCGCGGGGGATGCGCAGGGTGACATCCTTCAGGTTGTGCAGGCAGCAGCCCTCTATCTCCAGCCACTCGGCATCCTTCACAGGCAGATACTTGCCGCAGAAGGGGTGTTTCTCGCGGCTGAGCAGCGCCCGGCCTGTGACGGAATCCGGGTTGTGCTCCACCGCATCGAATGAGCCCTGCGCCATAATCTGCCCGCCGTGGATACCGGCGGCGGGGCCGAGGTCGATGATGTGGTCGGCGGCGCGCATGGTGTCCTCATCGTGCTCCACCACCAGCAGGGTGTTGCCGCGGTGCTTGAGGTCGGCCAGGGTGCTGAGCAGGCGCTCGTTGTCCTGCGGGTGCAGACCGATGGTCGGTTCATCGAGCACATAGAGCACGCCTCGCAGCTCCGAACCCAGCTGGGCCGCCAGGCGGATGCGCTGAGTCTCACCGCCGGAAAGCGTGGTGGCGGCGCGGTCCAGCGAGAGGTAGCCGAGGCCCACGCGCTGCAGGAAACGCAGGCGCGGCGCGATTTCGGCCATCACGTTGCGGGCAATCTCGGCCTCGCGACCCTCGAACTTCCAGGACTCCACCACGGGCAGCGCATCATCTGCCGACAGGGCGCCAACCTCGGCGATATTCCGCCCGAAGAGGGTGACACCCATGGCAAAGGGATTGAGACGCGAGCCGTGGCACACGGGGCAGAGCACGCTTTCTTCCTCGCGGGCGGCGGCTTTCTCCACATCGCGGTCATATTTCAGCTCCACCTCCAGCTGGCTGAGCTTGTCCTCCGGCTTGGCACCGGATTTCACCTTGCCCACGCGACCATGGCCCATGCAGTGAGGGCACCATCCGCGCGGCGAGTTGAACGAGAAGGTCGAAGGCTCCGGCTCGGCAAAGGATTCGCCGCAGGAGGGGCACGTGAGACGCGTACCGATGAGCTGGTCGGCCTCCCCCTTCAGCAGGCGGATGAAGCCATCTCCCATTTCCAGCGCGCGGGAAACGGTCTCCATGATGCCCGCGTAGTCGGCCTCCTGGCCGTTCACGGTGATGCGGTTGCCCTTCACGCAGATTTCCGCCAACACCACGTCCACATCGTGGTTCGAGTAGCGGTCCAGCGGGGTGAAAGCATCCGGCGCCACCAGCACGCCATCCGCGCGCAGGTAGGGGTATTTCTTCTTGGCAGCCCAGCGGGCCAGATCGGCATAGTGCCCCTTGCGGTTGCGCACCACGGGCGCGGCAATCATGAGACTGGCGGGGCGGGCGGCAATTTCCTGCTGCACCAGCTCCTGAATCTCGGCGGGCGAGCGACGCCCCACCGGCACGTGGCACTTCGGGCAATGCGGCTGGCCCAGCTTGGCATAGAGCAGGCGCAGGAACTGCCACACCTCGGTCACTGTGCCCACGGTGGACTTGCAGCCGCCGCGCGAGCGGTTCTGCTCGATGGCCACAGTGGGCGGCAGCCCCGTAAGGCGGTCGATATCCGGTGTTTCCATCTGCTCGGTGAACTGGCGGGCGTAGGGGCTCATCACGTCCATGAAGCGCTTCTGCCCCTCGGCAAAGATGATATCGAAGGCCAGCGTGCTCTTGCCGCTGCCGGAAAGGCCGGTCACCACGGTCATGGCATCGCGGGGGATGTCCACATCGATATTCTTGAGCTGGTGGTGGCGCGCCCCACGCAGGGCAATGACACCCTCGGGCACGCTGGAATCGTGATCCTCCGCCGCCATGAGCGGAAGAGCGTCGTACTCCATCTGCAGCGCCTCGGCGAGGAAATGCGAGGTGAAGCCCGCCCCCGTGGCGGCCACCTCCTCCGGTGTACCCTGGGCCACCAGCAGACCGCCCCCGGTGCCGCCCTCCGGTCCGAGGTCGATGACGTGGTCGGCGCACTTGATGAGTTCCATATTGTGCTCGATGACGAGGAGGGTGTTCCCCTGCTCCACCAGGCGGTCGAACACGCGCAGCAGCACCTCGAGGTCGTGGAAGTGAAGGCCGGTGCCGGGTTCATCCAGAATCAGCAGGCGGCCCTTGCCCTGTTTCTCGCCCGTGAGCGAATCCACCAGAATGTGCGCGAGCTTCAGGCGCTGGTTCTCGCCGCCCGAAAGGGTATTGAGCGGCTGGCCGAGGCCCAGATGCCCCAGGCCTACATCCACCAGCACCTGCAGACGCGCGGCAATGCGGCGGGCGCGGGCGTTCTTCTCGCGGGCAAAGAGGCGCTGCGCGTGGGCGATATCCAGCGCGAGCATTTCGGCCATATTGTAGCCCAGCAGGGTGATGGTGAGCGCCTGCTCGGTGTAGCGCGTGCCGTGGCACAGGGCGCAGGGCACAAAGATATCGGAAAGGAACTGCATTTCCACCTTTTCCTGCCCCAGACCGCCGCAGCGCGGGCAGCGGCCATCGCCGCTGTTGAAGGAGAAGTAGCCGGGTTTCAGGCCTCGAGCCTGGGCGGCGGGCTCGGCCACGAAGAGCGCGCGGATATCCTCGAACACGCCTATGTACACCGCAGGGGTACTGCGCGGCGTGCGCACAATGGGGCTCTGATCCACCAGCACCACTTCCTCCACGGCATCCAACCCGGAGATGCAGCGCACCTGCACCTCATCCTCGTCGTCCAGCTCATCGGGATGCACCGAGCCGAACAGCACCTGGCAGGCCAGCGTACTCTTGCCGCTGCCGGAGACGCCCGTGAGGCAGTTGTACACGCCCAGCGGAATCTCCACCGAGAAATCGTGCAGGTTGTGGCATTCGGCACCTTCGATGCGGATGCTCCCCTTCCCCCGGCGGCGGCGCGGCGGCACGGGAATGCAGCGGCTGCCGCTCAGGTATTGCCCGGTGAGCGACTCCTTGTGGCGCAGGATTCCCTGCGGGTCACCCGCATACACCAGTTCACCGCCGGATGCTCCGCTGCCCGGCCCCATGTCCACCAGATAATCAGCCGCGCGCATCACGGCTTCCTCATGCTCCACCACCACAAGCGTATTGCCGCGGTGGGCGAGGCGGCGCATGGCGGAGATAAGGCGCGCGGTATCGCGGGCATGAAGGCCGACCGTGGGTTCATCGAGCACGAAGAGCGTCTCCGTGAGCGCGGCGCCCAGACAGGTGGTAAGGCTCACGCGCTCAATCTCGCCACCGGAAAGCGAGCGGGTCAGGCGGCTGGCGGCCAGATAGCCCAGCCCCACCTCGCAAAGGTAGGCCACGCGACTGCGGAACTCCCTGACCGCCTGCTCCAGCGAACGGTCGGCTCCGGTGTGGCCCAGCACATGCTCATCCAGCCAGGGCAGCAGCTCGTCCATGGGCAGCGCCTGCACCTGCGGCACCGTGAGTCCGCCGATGGTGAAGGCAAGCGCCTCCGGACGCAGGCGGCCACCGTGGCACTCCGGGCACACGCTGTAAACGCGGTAAAAGGACAGGAACACGCGCACGCTCATCTTGTGGGCGTGCTTCTCCATGTCGTCGAAAATCCCCTTGTAGCCATACCACAGGCCGCGGTCGTAGGCCTCCCACGGGTCCATATCCCCCGCTTCGCCATAGAGCACCCAGTCTTTTTCTTTCTGCGTGAGGTCTTTCCACGGCACATCCATGCGCACAGCCCGGGCCAGTTTGTTGGCACGCACCAGGTCCTTGTAACAGGCCGAAAGCGTGGCCGAGGAGAGCATCTTCAGCGCGCCGTCTGCTATGGTCTTATCGGGAAGAAGGCCGCGGTTGTAATCATAAGTGATGCTGCGGCCATAGCCCTTGCAGGCGGGGCATGCGCCCAGCGGCGAATTACCGCTGAACAGACCGGGACGCGGCTCCTGCAGCGGGTACCAGTCGCTGCGGAACTGCCGGGGCTCCTGCCAGCTGCCATCCGCCGCGGGGAGGGCGACCTGCGCCGCATCCTGCCCCAGATGCAAGGCCGTTTCCAGCGCCTCCATGAGGCGGGCACGGAAATCGGACACCAGCTTCACGCGGTCCTGCACCACCAGCCAGCTTTCCATGCCCAGCTCTTCTTCCGAAGCATCTGAAAGCCGCAGCACTGCGCCGCCTGCCAATACGCGCAGGTAGCCCTGCGCCTCCAGCGCCTGGCGCATTTCATCAAATGTGCCCACAGGGCGCACCGCAAAACACACGAGCGCCGATTCTCCGCCGTGAGCGGCTATCAATTCATCGGCCACGCCCTGCGGCGTGGCGGGGCGCACCACATTGCCCGCGGCATCGCGCCCCACGGCGAGGCGCGAGAAAATGAGCTTCAGGTACTCATTCATGCCCGTCATGGTGCCCACGGTGGAGCGGGAGTTCTTCACCGAATTGCGCTGGCCCAGCGCTATGGACGGCGGCACGTTCTCCACCGCCTCCACATCCGGGCGGTCCATGCGGTCCATGAACTGGCGCACATAGGGCGAGAAGGTCTCCACATAGCGCCGCTGACCTTCGGCATATAAAGTACTCATGGCCAGCGAGGTCTTACCGCTGCCGCTGGGTCCCGTCACCACCGTGATGCCACCCAGCGGTATATCCACATCCACCCCCTTCAGGTTATGCTCCTTCGCCCCCCGAATATGAATCTTCCTGTCCGCCTCGCGCTCCTTCATGGAATCATTCTAAACTAACACCCCGCCCAATACAAGGCGAATTTGGGTACTACATCAAAAAAGTCTCATGGAAACTCAAATAAATCCGGAGCCCGATGAATTGGAAGCTTTTTTCGGAGCACGGGACTTTCTTGTCTCGGCGAAGCCCAAAGGGCGTAGACGGAAGTCCCGTAAATCACGGAGAGTTTAATCGGGACTGAAGTCCCGTGCTCCGATGAAGTTCATGCCGCCAATTTATCGAGAAACGCAGGCTTATTAAAGGTTCTCTCATCTGAATACAGGAGTGAAAATGGCCGGCGCAAGACAAGCGAAATCCCCGCTACGGGACATGCACCGCAGCGGGGATTGAAATGATTTGCGCTGTAGCGGCTTAATCCACCTTTTCCTTCTCGGGTGCGAGCCAGCGCATGAAGAGTCGGCTGGTGGCGGGGATGACGAGGAGGTTCAGGATGGTGGCGGAAACCAGACCACCGAACTGCACAATGGCCAGCGGAGCCAGCAGCTCGCCACCGGGCTGGTCCTTCGCCCACACAAGGGGCAGCAGGCCGAGGATGGTGGTGAGCGAGGTCATCATGATGGGGATGACGCGCTCGCGGGAGCCATCGCGAATGGCATCCAGCGTGCTCACGCCCTGCTCCTCCAGCGCCCGGTAGCGGTTCAGCAGGATGAGACCGGAGCGGATGGCAAAGCCGATAACCGTCACAAAGCCCACGATGGAACTCACGGACAGAATAGGCGGCACGTAGGTCTCGCCGCTCAGCACGGATTTCACCGTATCCGGCGAGGCCAGGAACACCGCCACAATACCGCCCACAAGGCAGAGCGGAATGTTGATGAGCGTGACCAGCGCACGGCGCACGCTGCCCAGCGAGCTGGAGAGCAACAGCACGATGAGTACGCACACGATACCGCCCAGGATATACAGGCGACGGCCTGCTTCCTCGCGGCTCTTGATGGTACCGGCGTAGTCCACCGAGCACCCCATTTCATTCATCACGGGGTCAAGCTTCTCGCGGCAGGCATCGGCCAGGTCGCCCAGGTTGGAATCAATGGACGGGTTGCAGGAAATCATGGCCTTGCGGCGGGTATTATCGCGCAGAATAAGGTTCGTGGCCTCAGCGCGGTACACGTGTGCGGCATCGGCCAGGCGCAGCATGCGGCCACCGGGGGCTACGAGCTGCAGGTTGCTCACATCGTCCATGCTCATGCGCAGCTCAGGATGCAGACGCAGCATGATGTTCCAGTGGTCCAGATTCTTGATGATTTCACCCGCCTTGTAGCCATGCATGGCCGCCGAAACCTGCTCTGCAGCATCAGCCACAGTGAGACCGTAGGTCGCCAGCACTTCGCGGTTGTAGTCCACGCAGATGGTGTCCACCATCACCTCGCGGTTGGCGCGGGCATCGGCCACCTGCGGCAGCGTGCCGAGGATTTCGGCTGCCTTCTTGGCGGCGTTGCGGATCTGCGGCAGCTCCGAGCCATAGATATTGATGGCGATTTCAGAATTCGAGCCGGAAAGAGCCGAGGAAATGCGATGCGCCAGCGGGTAGCCGATCATGCCCCCCATGCCGGGCATGCCCTTGAGCACGGCGCGGATGTCCTCACGAATCTTACGCTGGTCGTGGTTCAAATCCACACGCACCACAAGTTCAGAAGCACTCACGGGCTCGGCGTGCTCGTCATTTTCGGCGCGGCCTGTACGCTGCGTCACGGTCTTCACGCCCTCAATCTTCTCCAGTTCAGCCATCACCTGGCGGGAAACTCGCTCCGTCTCAGCCAGCGAGGTGCCGGGCACAGCGTTCACGAACACGGTGTAGCAGTCCTCATTGAACGGCGGCAGGAAGCTGGTGCCATAGGTGCTGCCGAGCCAGAGCGCACCACCTGTAATCAGCATCAGGAAGCTGAACACCCAGCCCGCGCGGCGCAGGCAGAACTCCAGCACCGGTGCATACAGGCGCTTGATAAGACGCGCGGTGGCAGAATCGCCGTCATCCCGGGTATTCTTCGGTGCCTTGAACCACATATAACAAAGCACAGGCACCAGAGTAAGAGCCACCAGCAGAGAGGCCGCCAGTGCCAGCATATACGAAATACCCAGCGGGCGGTAGAACTGCCCCTCCAGGCCGCTCAGGAAGAGCACCGGAGCAAACACCAGCAGAATGATAACGGTGGAATAGGTGATGGAAGAAACGATTTCCCCCTTGGCCTCCAGCAGCACGGCAAAGCGGCTGCGACGCTGCTCCGGCGGCAGCGCGGCATTGCGCGTCAGGTTGCGCCAGGCCACCTCCACGAACACGATGGCGTTGTCCACCACGTCACCCACAGCCACCGCCAGGCCACCCAGGGTCATGATGTTCACCGCCAGGCCGAACATGGGGAAGCAGGCCATACCCAGCACCACGGAAAGCGGCATGGTGATGAGGGTGATGATGGCCGTGCGCAGGTTCAGCAGGGTGAGCACAATCACCAGCATCACTACGATACCGGCAATGATGAGGGTCTCCCTGCCATTCTCGAGCGACAGGTTGATGAAGTCTGCCTGGCGATAGGCATCCGCCCGCAGCTGGATATTCTTCGGCAGGCGGCTCTGGGCAAACTCCTTCACCGCGGCATCCACCTGCTCGGTGAGCGCCAGCGTATTGGCACCCGGCACTTTCTGCACAGAGAGCACCACGCATTCACGACCCTGGAAACCGGCATTACCGCGGCGGGGGGCGCCGTCAATCTTCACCTCCGCCACATCTTCCACGCGCAGCACACCGCTGGGGTGAGCGGGAACCAGCGCACGCTTGATTTCCTCGGGCGTGAAGGCACGGGAAGCCTGCTGTACCGGCAGCTCAATGCCAGCCACGTCCTCAATGTACCCGGCCGGGATGGTGCTCTGGGCGTTTTCCACGCTTTCCTTCAGGTCAGCCAGCGTGATACCGGCCTGGCGCATCTTTTCCGGGTCATAGAGCACCTGGTACTCAGGCATGCGACCACCCAGCACGGTGACCTGCCCCACGCCGGGGATGGACAACAGGCGGTTACGCAGCTCGAACTGCCCCACGCGGCGAACTTCCAGAGGGTCGGCAGTCTCATCGCCCACCAGAGCAATGAGCATGATTTCACCCGTCACGGAAACAATGGGAGCCATTTCCATCTCCACATGCGAGGGAAGGTTCTCCCGCACGGTGGAAAGGCGTTCGGAAACAATCTGGCGGGCCAGGTAGATATCCGTATCCCAGTCAAAGTCCACCCATACGAAGGAAAGGCCGCTGCCGCTGGAGCTGCGCACCTGCTGCACGCCGGGCGTGCCGGAAAGCGCGGATTCCAGGGGGATGGAGACATATTGCTCCACCTCCTCGGCGGTAAGGCCGCCGGCCTCGGTCTGAATGGTGACACGCGGCACGTAGAGCTCCGGGAACACGTCCACGGGCGTGCGCATGATTCCGGCAATGCTCAGCGCCGTGAGCACCGCGGTGATGATAAGCACCGTGATGCGGTTGCGCAGGCAGAATGAAATGAGTTTCTCCAGCATCAGTGGTCCTCCCCTTCGTGGAACTTACCATCGGCGTGGAAATGGCCGGCTTTCTTCTGCTGGCTGCCATCTGCAGGCAGGAGGTAGCGCAGCTCGTAGCCGCCCTTCACCACCAGACGCTGACCGGGAATGAGCCCCTTCACCGGGGTCATACCGCGGCGGCTGGTACCGGCCTGCACTTTCATCATGGCGAAAGTGCCTTCCTTGACTTCCAGGAACACCACGTCGTCAATACCCACCTTCACCAGCGCAGAATCGGGAATGGTCACGTAGCCGGACTCGCCACCGTCGGCGTAGAAATCCACGCGGCAAAGCTGGCCGGGGCGTGCATCCGCCGGCAATTCTGCAGGGGTGAAATAGAATGCACGGGTCTGCTTCTCTTCATCCACCTGCTCCGCCATGCGCCAGGTGCCTTCCATCACCTTGTTATCGCGACCGGCCAGGCGGGTGGCACGGATGGTGCTGAACTCCGGAACATTGTTACCATACAGCGTGCCTTCGATTTCCATGGCCGCCAGATTGCTCATGGTCACCACGGAAGCACCCTGCCCGCCCCAGCTGCCCTGGGTCACGCCCACATTGCGCACAATGCCATCGTTGTTCGCGCGAACCACGAGGGTGGGCAATCCGTTCTCCGGCTTGATTTCCGCACCCATCACCAGAATATTCAGCTTGGTGCGGGACACCTCCAGCTGACGTTCCAGCTGGCGTTTTTCGGCATTCTTGAAGTTAAGCTGCTCCTCGATATCGCTGTTGGTCGTACCGGCGGCCTTCAGGCGGGCGAGACGCTGACTGAGGGAATCGATTTCCTCGCCGCAGCGGGTAATGCCGGCTTCTTCCTTCTTGATATCGGCCACCAGATTGCTCACTTCGGGAGAAACGACCGTGTAGAGCACGTCTCCTTTCTTCACCGTCTGAGCAGATTTGACATGCAGGGAAATGCGGCCACCGCAAGGCAGCGAATAAGTCTCGAGCGCATGGCTGGGCACGAAGAGGTGGCCATACAGGCTGTGCGTAAGCGCCAGTCCGGCAGCGGGCACTTCCTCAATCTTCATGGCTGAAATGTGGCGTGCATGCGCATCTGCCGTCACCAGTACAGGACCGGATGAATGGTCGTGGCTGCAACCGGCTCCGTGCTCGTGACCGTGGTCGTGGCCGGAGCAGGTATCACCGTGGCCATGGTCATGCGTGCAGCCTTCGCCGTGCTCATGCTGGTGGGCGGCCTCAGCAGCGTGGTCGTGCGTGCAGCCTTCGCCGTGTTCATGCTGGTGGGCAGCCTCGGCGGCGTGGTCATGCGTGCAGCTTTCGCCATGTTCGTGCTGGTGACCGGCTTCGGCGGCGTGGTCGTGTGCGCAGCCTTCGCCGTGTTCATGCTGGTGGGCGGCCTCGGCAGCGTGGTCGTGCGTGCAGCCTTCGCCATGTTCATGCTGGTGGGCAGCTTCGGCGGCGTGGTCGTGCGTGCAGCCGGGGCCGTGCTCATGGTGGTGTTCAGAGGAAGTCTCTGCGGCGTAGATGGCAGAGTACGACAAAGCGGCAAAAAAGCCTAAAAAGAGATGCAGTTTCATTTACTTGGCAATAAAATCGGGGTTAAGATACTGAAGTTCCACCTGAGTGGTCAGCAGTTTGGTAAGACAGTCGAGGTAATTCAGGCGGCGCAGATAAGCCTCCTGGCGGGCATCGGCCACGGCGGGAAGCTTGGTTTCACCGATGGCATAGAGCTGTTCCTGCTTCTTCTCCGCATCGGAAAGACGGCTCACGCGTTCCTGCTCAGCGCGACAATGTCTGAGCAGCAGGGTCTGCATATCGCTCAGCGACACACTCTGCAGCATCAGTTCGCGCCAGACCTGCACGGCATCGTATTCCTTGATACTGCGCTCCGCGGTCGCCTTGGCAATGCCCTGCTGGTTGCGATTCCAAAGCGGCAGGGTGATACCCACGCCGAGACCGATTTTACTGTTGCCGTCCTCATGTTCAAAGCCGGGGCTGACAGACAGCTCCGGGTACTGCTTGCGGATTTCGAGTTTCAGCTCTGCCTCGCTGGTATCATGTGCAGCCATAGCGGCCTTGATGGCAGGATGACTCAGCAGCTTCTCCTCTGCAGGGGCAGATACGGCCGGGGGAATAGAGTGCGGCAGATGCCCCTCGAGCTCCACGCCCCGGGTATCGGGGTGCAGACCGAGCAGCTTCACCATCTGCAGGTGCTGTTCAAGGTGCAGCTGTTCCATTTCCTGCAGTTCTTTCTGCCCATCGTTCAGACGCCGGCAGATAACCTGAAAATCAGCAAACTCCATTTCGCCCAGCTCGTGCATGCGCTGGGCGCTCTGCTGCTCCTCGGTCATCTGTTTCACGCGGGCCTGCATCAGGTGCATCTTGGCGTGCGTGGCCATCACCTGGTAGCGCAGAGAGTCCAGCTGCACCAGATACTCGCGTTCCCTGGCCTGCATCGTCAGGTAATCTGCCTCCTTGTAGCATTCTGCCACCTTCTCAGCCAGCCCGGGAAGGCCGGTCACCGGCAGGGTGAGCCCCAGCCCGATACCGCGGTTGGTGACATCCAGTTCGCGCACCTGTTTGACCTCTGCGGAAATGGAAGGGTCTTCCCAAAGTCCGGCAAACTCTGCCACGGCCGAGCTGCGGGCGTAGTTCAGGCGTGCGTGGTTCAGTTCGGGGTTAAGCAACAGACCTATTTCATGCAATTTATTCAGGCTCATGCGGGATGTTTCTCCACACATGCTGGCAGACACCTTCTGCCACGCCGCCGTATCGCTCTGCAAATCAAGTGGATTCGGGGTATAAAGAGTACACGCTGCCAGCGCCAGCGGCAGCACCCCGCTAAGATAATGGGATAATTTCATACGTAATATCTCGCGCGTACACGCGCTTTGTCCGGTTGTATTTTTAATCGTTTGAAGGAATGATGTAAAGCAAAATCTGTCCGGTTTTGTCTAAGACAAACCGTTTTTCCCTCATCACAATCAACAACGCAAGGGCAACGCATAGCCCCCATACGGTGGAGGGCCGGTCACCAGAGACCGCAGCACCACCGGGGTGACACGGCATTGGCGCATATCTGCCAGGCGGGGAACAGCAGCAGAAGAAGCCGCCACCTGCCGACAATCCGCGCGCTGCCCCGCGTCATTCAGAAGCAGAATGCGTTCATGCCGATGCGTATGGTGGTGATGCCCATCGGCTTGCTGCCCGACGGCGTCTATTTCTTCCGCATGGCCGTGACAATTGGCCAGCACACAGCAATTCTGCACACTACACCCCGCTCCCGGCACTTCCAGCGAAGCGCCGGTCATCAGTACCGGCAACAGCAGCAACACCACTACCAGCATCATGCGGGATAATGTCCTCACGGCCCACCCATTTAGCCAGCTCCGCCCGTTTTTGTCAAGTCCTATCTAACTGAACGGATATTTTCAAGGGAAGCAATTTCCGGCTTGCGTTCTTGTTTTTTTCTGATAACATGGCAGGCGAGTGCAACCAGAAGATTCCATCACCGG
>JAZRBC010000154.1:0-5322 GCA_045634905.1 Akkermansia sp. | reverse complement strand
AAACCGCGCTTTTCTTGTTAAATCATGTGTCCCATGCGGTCTCGCTTGGTGTCCAGGTAGTGCTGGTTGTGTTCGTGCGGCTGCATAGAGATGGGCAGGTGTTCCACTACGTCCAGCCCGTGACCGGAAAGCCCCTGAATCTTCAGGGGGTTATTGGTGAGAAGTCGCAGATGGCGGACACCGAGATCTCGCAGAATCTGGGCACCCACGCCGTAATCGCGCAGGTCAGGGGCGAATCCGAGCTTGATATTGGCATCCACGGTATCATAACCCATTTCCTGCAGCTTGTAAGCGTGCAGCTTAGCGGACAGCCCGATTCCACGGCCTTCCTGGCGGAGGTAGAGAATAACGCCACCTTCCTGAGAAACGCGGCGCATAGCGGCGTGCAGCTGGCTGCCGCAATCGCAGCGACGGCTGGCAAAGACATCACCGGTCAGGCATTCGCTATGCACACGGCAGAGTACGGGCTTTTCCGGATCAATCTCACCATGAACAAGCGCCAGGTGCGTCTTCCCATCCACCTTGGAGTGGTATGAGTAGCAATCGAACTCACCAAAATCCGTGGGAAGCTTCACTACTTCCTCTCGCTCGACAAGAGTTTCCGTGTGCTGACGGTGCTCGATAATCTGCGCAAGAGAACAGGCCTTGAGACCGTATTGTTTCTGGAAGGAACCCAGCTCACCAAGGCGGGCCATGGTGCCGTCATCCTTCATGATTTCGCAGCACACGCCTACGGGTTCCAGCCCGGCGATGCGCATCATATCCACCGTACCTTCTGTATGGCCGGCGCGGCGGATGACGCCGCCTTCCACCGCGCGAAGCGGGAAACAATGACCGGGCTGCACAAAATCATCCAGTTTTGCGCGCGCGTCTGCCAGCTTCATGGTGGTGATGGAGCGCTCAAAAGCACTGATGCCGGTGGTGGTGCCTTCCTTGGCGTCCACGCTGACGGTAAAAGCGGTATGGTGCTTTTCCGTATTGTGCTGAGCCTGCATGGGCAGGCCGAGAGCATCAACCTTTTCGGGGGCCATGGGTACGCAGATGAGGCCGCGGGCGTGAGTGGCCATGAAGTTAATGTTCTGCGGTGTGGCAAACTGACCAGCACACACCAGGTCAGCCTCGTTTTCGCGATGAGGGTCATCCGTCATCAGGATGAGCTTACCCATGCGAAGGTCAGCCAGAACTTCCTCCAGAGGAGAATACACAATGGGGTCAATACCATCGGCCACAGGTACGGATTCAGCAGGAACCTGCACCGGCTCCTTGGAGGGAGCAGGGGGCAGCTCCTCACCCATGGTAGCAGCATCGCAACGATTGATGAAATCGTTGATATCGAAGGAACCGTTGACGCTGGTGAATTCGATATGCTTCATGGATGCAGACTTACTTATTCATCTTGGCCCAGGAATCACGGAGACCGACGGCACGGTTGAATACAGGATGCTCAGCGCTGTGGTCGTAACGGTCAGCCACGAAGTAGCCCGTGCGCTCGAACTGGCAGCTGAACTCAGGTGCTGCAGCAGCCAGGGCGGGTTCAACCACAGCATCCTTGAGCACGGTCAGGGAATCCGTATTCAGCGAAGCCAGGAAGCCTTCCTCGTTGGCATCGGGAGCCTCGTCCTTGAACAAGCGGTCGTAGAGACGCACCTCGGCAGTTACGCCGTACTTTGCAGATACCCAGTGAATGGCACCCTTGCACTTGATACCCTCCGGCGGGTTTGAGCCCACAGTGCCGGGGATGATTTCGGCCTGTACCTCGGTCACATTACCTTCGTCATCTACCGTGTAGCCGGTGCAGATCATGCAGTAACCACCGCGCAGACGCACACAGGCGCCGGGAGAAAGGCGCTTGTACTTCTTCGGAGGTTCGACCATGAAGTCATCCTGCTCAATCCACACTTCCTTGGTAAGAGTAATCTTACGGTTGCCAAGTTCCGGTTTCTCAGGGTTGATGACCACTTCAACCTCCTCTTCGAAGTCATTGGGCACGTTAGTAAGTACCAGCTTGAGAGGCTTGAGCACAGCCATGCGGCGCTCGGCTTCGGCGTTCAGCTCGTTGCGTACGGCGTTCTCAAGACGAGCCACGTCGGTGTTGCCGTTGAACTTGGTGATACCTACGCCTTCGCAGAAGTCCACAATAGCCTTAGCGGGGTAACCGCGGCGACGCATACCACAGATTGTGGGCATGCGGGGGTCATCCCAACCGGCTACATAGCCTTCCTCCACCATCTGGCGCAGCTTACGCTTGCTCATCACGGTGTAGGTAATGTTCAGGCGGGAGAACTCGCGCTGCTTGGGCTTGGCGGGCACGGGGCAGTTATCAATGACCCATTCGTACAGCGGGCGGTGGTTTTCGAACTCAAGCGTGCAGAGGGAATGGGTGATGTGCTCGTAGGCATCTTCCAGCGGGTGGGCGAAGTCATACATCGGGTAGATGCACCAAGAGTTGCCCGTGTTGTGGTGATGGTCGTAGGAGATGCGGTATATCACCGGGTCGCGCATGTTCATGTTGCTGCTGGCCATATCAATCTTAGCGCGCAGCACAGCAGCACCCTCTGCGTAGTCGCCTCGCTTCATGGCTTCGAACAGAGCCAGATTTTCCTCCACCGAAGTATTGCGGTAGGGGGATTCGATACCCGGTGTCACCAGGTTTCCGCGCTGCTGGCGCATGGTTTCGCGGTCCTGCAGGTCAACATAGGCCAGACCGTTCTTGATGAGATGAACGGCGCAGTCGTAGTAGAAATCAAAGATATTGGATGCCCAGTACAGATGCTCGCCCCAGTCGAAGCCGAGCCAGTGAATGTCTTCCTGAATGGAGTTCACGAACTCGATGTCCTCCTTGCAGGGGTTGGTGTCGTCGAAACGCAGGTGACACACCGCCCCGAGATGGGCATATTCCTTGGCAAGACCGAAATCCAGGCAAATGGCCTTTGCGTGGCCGATATGCAGGTAACCGTTCGGCTCCGGCGGGAAGCGGGTAATGGGAACCTCGCAATATCCTTCGGCCAGGTCTTTGGCAACCATATCGCGGATGAAGTCTTTTTTCTCCTCTGTCGTCATGCGCGCGATTCTAACGCCAAAATCCCGCCGAATCAAGCGAAATCGGGCTCATGACAGAGTGAATGCGGGGATTTTACTCTGGTCAAGTCAGTCACTATGTGGTAGAATAACCCGCACATGGATAGAGAAGCGGTTGAGAAGAGTCTGGGATATGTATTCACGGATGAGGTTTGGCTGACGCAGGCACTGACACATCCTAGCAGCGACCAGAAACGCAGCACGAACCTGAATTATGAGCGTCTGGAGTATCTGGGCGATGCCGTGCTTGAGCTGGTGGTGAGCCGCGAGCTCATCAGCCGCTTCCCGAAGGCTGATGAAGGCCAGTTGACCAAGATGCGTTCAGCCATCGTCAGTCGGGCTCATCTGGCTACGCTGTGTGAAAAGCTTGGCTGGGGCGAGCAGCTTATTCTGAGTCCGCAACTGGAGAAATCCGGAGGTCGCAAAGCAGTTTCCATTCTGGCCAATACCTTTGAGAGTGTGATAGGCGCCGTGATGATGGACTCACAGTACAACGCCGCACGTAAAGTCTGCATGCTGCTTCTGGAGGAAAGCCTGAACAACGTGCTCAGCCTGGTATCCGTAAACCACAAGGGAGATTTGCTTGAGACCTTACAGGCCATCAACGGGCAAGGACCGAAATACGCCGTGGAACTGGTGGATGAAAGCAAACCCGCAGGCCCCTTCCGTGCCCGCGTCATGTGGAACGATATGGAACTGGGATGCGCCGAAGGGCAGAGCAAGCACAAAGCCGAAATGGCCGCGGCGGCCAATGCGCTTGAGCTTAAGCTTTTTGAGAAATCTTAATAATTCAGACTGATAATCTGAACCGGGGCATCCGTTGCTCGAACCGGGGTGAGCAGGTTACTTCCGTTGATGCGGAAGAAGTGGGTGCCGCTGCGGGGTAGCTCCAGACGCGTGAAGTAGCGCATATCGTCGCCGGTGGTGGGGAGTTTTCCTGCAGAAATGACCATCCCCTCGCTGTTTACAAGCTCCAGTATGGGGGCTTGCTCCCGGCGATTCGGCACATTGACAAGCAGCCGCTGTCTATGGGCAGGCAAGCCGTTCTCCTCGTACCATTTTCTGGCCAGTTGCACATATCTCTCGGTCACGTCATCTGCCTTGAAATTGGGGGATTTACAGAAAGGCAGGGGAATCCACCACTGATTTCCAGACGGTGTAGCAGCCTTGATACGCTGGGCAGGAATTGCTGTGTTCAGCATCCCGATATTTTCCATGACCCAGGCGGTGTTAAAATCCTTTTCATTGAACTCAATCATGTGCCACTCTCCGTCGAACCACGCTTCTACCCAGGTGTGATTACCCCGCACATGATTCCAGGTTACAACGCCCACAGCACGGGCAGGTATATCCACTGAACGCAGGGCACAGACAAGCAGCACGCTCTGGCCCGTGCAGGAAACCTTCTTCTCTGCCAGAGCCTCAAGCGCATTCATGTTGTGCTTGCGGCGCTTCGGAGTGTAGTATACTCCAGTAATGGCACCGATATTAGAGGCAATGTGAAGAACTGCCTCGCGGGACGATTTACAGTGAGCAACCTGAGGTGCAAAAAGAGGTTTCACGACCGGCCTCCAGTTGCAGGGAATCTCATCGACCACCTGGTCATGGTGCAGGGAGCTTGCAGCGATATCTGCCGGCACATTACCGCTCCACGGGAACTCTCCCGCGAACAAAGGAGCTGCTAACAGCAGCATGATTGAAAGGATGCGCTTCATTCCACTTCGCCGTAGAGAGTGAATCCGGTGCATTCGGCAATGCGCACAGGAACAAGAGAGCCGACCTCGGCCGTGCCGCCGGGGATTATGACAGGCTTATTCTGAGAAGTGCGTCCCTGCAGTCGGTCAGGATTATTTTTGCTGGGGCCTTCCACCAGAATAGTCTGCTGCGTGCCGACCAGTGCCTGATTACGCGCAACGGCTATGCGATTCACGGTCTCAAGCAGGTCGTGGTTGCGTTCCTCCTTCACGCGCAGGCATATCTGCTCTGCCATTGCGGCGGCTACCGTGTCACGGCGGGGAGAATACTGGAACACAAAAGCATTGTCGAACTGAATGCGCTCCACTGCAGCCTTTGTCTCCAGATAATCCTCGTGCGTCTCTCCCGGGAAGCCTACAATAATATCAGTTGTGATGGCTAAATCCGGGCGGGCTTCGCGCATCGCTTCGCAGAGACGAAGATATTTTTCATTTTTGTACGGGCGGCGCATCAGCTGCAGAATGCGGTCGCTGCCGCTCTGCATGGGGA
>JAZRBC010000153.1:0-40346 GCA_045634905.1 Akkermansia sp. | reverse complement strand
TTTCTGTTAAAAACAGTGCAGGAGGATTTTTAGTATACGTCCTTCTGGTAGCGCTTGGCGGCTTTCATGTCAGCCAGGTAGGCAGCAGCTTCCTCTTCGGAGCGGTTGCCGTATTTGGCAATAATGGCAAGCAGAGCCTTCTCCACGTCCTTGGCCATGCGGTTGGCATCGCCGCACATATAGAATGCAGCACCGTTTTCGAGCCACTGCCAGACTTCCTCGCCGGCCTGCTCCATGAGGTTCTGCACATAAATCTTGTATTCCTGGTCGCGGCTCCAGGCTACAGAGAGCTTGAGCTTGCCGCTTTCCACAAGAGGAGCCGTCTCGTCCTCGTAGCAGTTGTCCGTAGCCTGATAGGGATTGCCGAAGAAGAGCCACATGGGGCCAGCGGCGTTGTCGGCCACGCGCTGCTGCCAGAAGGCACGGAAGGGGGCAATGCCGGTACCGGGTCCCACCATGATGACGGGCGTGTTGCCATCCTCAGGCAGGCGGAAGTTCTTGTTGCAGTGCACAAATACCTTCACCTTGTCACCGGGCTGGATGCGGTCTGCCATGAAAGTGGAGCACACGCCGCCACGCTTGCGGTCATTGGTGGTGTAGCGCACAGCGCCTACGCAGAGGGAAACCTGGCCGGGAACAGCATCCGGACTGGAGGCAATGGAGTACAGACGCGGAGAAATCTTGCCGAGAATGCTCACGAAAGCCGTGGCATCAGCAAAGGTGGCCTTGCAGGTCGGGCAGGTGGCGAGGTCGAGCACATCGCGACCCCAGCAGAAATCCTTGAGGGCATCCTTATCCGCCAGAATGCCGGCAAGTTTCTCACTGTTGGCCACAGCGTTCCACTTGGTCAGCATACCCTTCTTCAGGTTGGTGATATCGTAGGAGGAGATGAGGGCTTCGCGCAGGGGAGCAGTCTCACCGCCGGGAGTGGGAACCTCGGCTGCTGCATCCAGACCCAGAGCGGCAATCAGGGCATCCACCAGGGCGGGATCATTGCAGGGAATGACGCCCAGGGCATCTCCCGTGGTGTAGGTCAGTCCCGAACCTTCCAGGGAATAATCCACATGGATGGTTTCCTTGGCGCTGCCGGGCTTGGTAACAGAGCGAACTCCCAGCACAGTGGCCGGGAACGGATTCTTCATGCTGTACGGTTCCATTGTCGTCAATGTGTAAATTGCTTTTACTGGTATGTAGTCTGCCTGATAGAGGCGTTGATGTCAAGTAAAATTACGGTTTCATAGTATGAAATAGGCCCCGGTCTTCCGTGAGCCACGGTATTCAATGCGGCCACTTTCGCGAAGAGTCTGCAGATGGCGGTCGAGCATACGGGGTGAAATACCGGGCAGAGCCGCCATGATATCCTGCCGCTTGCTGCCGGGGTGCCTCCGGATGAAGCTCACCAGCTGCTCCACCGGCGTACTGCTGTGACGCGCCGGACGAGGGGCGGGCGACTTCCGGCGAAGCACCGCAAGAATCGCATGGAGCGATGCGGATATCAACTCCGTACCATTTATCGCCGTGAGCGCGTGTTTCATTTCAGGCGTGAATTGCACATTTCCCAGTTCAGGATGGCAGGCTGCCAGTAGCTGGCGGTGCAAGGCACAGGTCAGTATCTCATTCCCCGCAGCAAAGGGAGCGATGCGCAGCAGCTCGTGGCAGAACACCGCCGCGCGGATAACCGGATGCACAGGAGATTGCTCCAGCCACTCCAGCAGGCCGGCAACAAGAACCGGCACCCAGTGCGGATTGCTGCCTTCGCTCCGGTAGCATGCATCGCCACCCAGACGGGCATGCGCCTGCAGAAGCTCAGCCTCCGTCAATCGGACACCTGCAGAATCTCCCGATGCGCAGGGCAGCAAAGCGCTTATTTCGCCAAGAAGACGAAGCTCATCTTCGCCGATACTGAATGGAGGAGTGTACATAATGGCAATATAAACTAAATCATTCATTTGTCAAGAGAAAGAAAAAGATAATGGCAAAATAAACAGCGATATAAATGGCAATATAAAATAACAACGGAGGCAAAATAAAACGCCCTCCGAGCAGGAGGGCGTTTGAGAGGAAATCGGCTGAGATTTCGCGTATGAATCAGAGGCGGATAGCCGCAGAACTCCAGGTAAGGCCGGCACCGAAAGTGACAAGGAGAACGATATCTCCCTTCTTGGCCCGACCGGAAGTGACAGCTTCATCCAGCGCAATAGCCACAGCAGCACCAGAGGTATTGCCGTACTTGTGCACGTTCACGAATACACGCTCGGTGGGAATACCGAGGCGCTGAGCCACGGCGTTGATGATGCGCAGATTGGCCTGGTGAGGAATCACCATATCCACATCCTCGGGCTTGATTCCGGTGCGGTTGATGAGGGAGAGCGCACTATCCTTCATGTGAGCCACCGCATAGCGGAACACCTCATTGCCGCGCATGGCGAGCGTGTAGAGCTTCTCCTGGATATTTTCCTCGGTAGTGGGAATGGCGGAGCCGCCGCCGGGCACCATGAGCAGGTCGGTCAGCGTGCCGTCAGAGCCGATGTCGGAGGCCAGCACAGCGCTGTCGCCCTCGATGCCTGTACCTGTGCGGAGCACGGCAGCACCGGCGCCGTCGCCGAAGAGCACGCAGGTGGAGCGATCTTCCCAGTTCACGATATGACTGAGCTTCTCAGAGGCGATGATGAGGGCGGTTCTGGCCTGGCCGCAGCCAATGTACTGCACAGCCGTTTTCAGGGCGAACAGGAAGCCGGAGCAGGCTGCGGAAATATCAAAGGCTGCAGCATTCACAGCACCCAGATTCGCCTGCACATAGCAGGCGGTGGAGGGGGTGAAAGTATCGGGGGTCACCGTCGCCACGATGATGAGGTCAATTTCCTCGGGCGTTACACCGGCGGCTTCCATGGCACGGCGGCCGGCCTGAGTGGCCATATCACTGGTTTTCTCACCCGGGGCCGCAATGCGGCGCTCCTCGATGCCGGTGCGGGTAACAATCCATTCATTGGATGTATCGACCATTTTTTCCAGGTCCTCATTGGTGAGGCGGCGTTCCGGAACATAAGACCCCGTGCCGATAAGTGCCACGGGAAGACGCTTGAAAGGTTTAGTAAGGTCGTTCATAACAGTTGCTGTTATAATGTCTATATCTGCTAACATATCATGCTGGCAGGTACTTGGCGAGATTATTTTTTCAACATGCCGCAAAAAGTAGAGTAAACTCCACTCAGGAAATCCATTTTTCCGGATTGAAGAAATACAGTGCTGTATGTTTCCCGAGATGCCGCAGGTTAAGATACCGGGTCTGCAGAAGCGTGGCATTGCGGTGCCCCATTTCCTCCTGCAGGAGGGGCAGATTATGAAACCTCTTCAGGTGCATACTGGCAAAGGTATGGCGCAGCACATCATTCTGCCAGGTCTGAAAGCCAGCCTGATGGCGCAGCTTGCGCCAGAGGCGCTCCCAGTTAACCGGCGCTATGATTCCGGTTTCCGCGCGGGCGCGCTCCACCAGAGCCAGAGCACCACCACGAAGAGGAACAGCCCTCGCGCCACCCGTCTTACTATTGACTGGTTCCACGTAGGCCATCTTCTCATCCGGGTCAATATCCTCCCACCGGAGACGGCGCACCTCCATGGGGCGGATACCGCACCACAGCATCAGACGCAGAGCTGGCTCCATGGATGCGAGGGATTTTTCCGTCTTACACGCACTGAGCAGCGACCGTATCTGCAGAATCGTGAGGATTTCAACTCGTTTTTCAGACACCGGAGGCCGCAGAATGGCCCGCGCAGGATTGGAAGCACACCACCCCTGGCGCTCCGCATGGTTGAAGATACTATGCAGAACCGATTGAGCCTTGCGGTAGCTGTGCTTACTATGCCCGAAGCAATTCTGCAGCATCTCCCGGCATTGAGCAATTGTGACAAGCCGAATCGGAGTGCTGGCCATATCACGGTACAGGCACATGCGGTTGATATAGGAACGCAGATCCGCCCGGGTGCTGGGGCGGCGGTGAGCGCGTGCCATCATGCTGAACTCCGCGGCACTACGGAAAGTAACACTGGGTTCCGCATCCTGAAACAAACGGGCAAAGGCACCTACCACAACCTTCAACTGTGACAGGAATTCCGTATCAGCCCCCTGAACACGGCTTCGATTCTGGTCAACAATAGAGATAAGCAGCTGCACAGCATTGTCGTCCAACTGGTCACCGATTACATTTTTTGATTGTCGAGTTATTGGATGCATAGTTCCTCTTGTATACATCATTCCAACCCGCGTAGCCACCACAATCCCCCGCATGCGTCGCGTATGCGCGTGCGTAGCGCACATTCTGCTTGCCACATGGCAGGATTTGTGCTAACATCACGCCCGTACGTTTTCCCTGATATTTCATGAATACGGAACTTCGCATCGTCATCGGTTCAGACCACAAGGGTGTGGATTTGAAGGAAGCCGCCATCGAAATCCTGACCGGCTGGGGTTACCAGGTGGAGGATGTTGGCCCCGCCACCAAGGAATCCTGCAACTATGCCGAATACGCCAACAAGGTGTGCAAGCGCGTGGTGGATGGTCGTGCCGACCGTGGTATGCTTATCTGCTTCTCCGGTCTGGGCATGAGCATTGCCGCCAACCGCTGGAAGGGCGTGCGTGCCACACTGGCCCGCACCCCGCAGGAAGCCGCTTTTGCCCGCCACCACAACAATTCCAACGTGCTGTGCATGGCCTCCGCCTTCCTTTCCCCCGAAGCCATGGAGGAAGTGCTGCGCATCTGGCTCGATGCAGAGTTTGACGGTGGCCGCCACATCGGGCGCCTTATCAAGGGTTCCGGTTCTCCGCTGGCAGAGAGCGACCCCGAGCTCGCCGCCTACATCGAGGAGGAGCGCCAGCGCCAGAACAACAACATCGAGCTTATCGCTTCCGAGAACTTCACCTCCCCCGCAGTCATGGAGGCTCAGGGCTCCTGCCTTACCAACAAGTACGCCGAGGGTTACCCCGCTAAGCGCTGGTACGGTGGCTGCGAAGTGGTGGACAAGGTGGAGCAGCTGGCTATCGATCGCGCCAAGGCTCTCTTCGGTTGCGATGCCGTGAATGTTCAGGCACACTCCGGTTCCTCTGCCAACCAGACAGTTTACCACGCCTGCATCAACCCCGGCGATACCATCCTGACCATGGATCTCGCCTGTGGTGGCCACCTCTCCCACGGTTTCTTTGCCAACTTCTCCGGCAAGACCTACAAGGTGGAGCACTACGGTGTGAGCCCCGAGACGGAGATGATTGACTACGACGCTCTCGAAGCCAAGGCCAGGGAAGTGAAGCCAGCCCTCATTCTGGCCGGAGCTTCCGCCTACTCCCGCACCATTGATTTCGCCCGCATCCGCAAAATCTGCGACGAGGTGGGAGCCATCATGTTCGTTGACATGGCTCACATCGCAGGTCTGGTGGCTGCCGGTGTGCATCCGTCCCCCGTTCCCTATGCTGACTTCGTGTCCACCACCACCCACAAGAGCCTCCGTGGCCCGCGCGGTGGCCTGGTGATGTGTAAGGAGCAGTGGGCCAAGAAGCTCGACAGCGCAACCTTCCCCGGCCTGCAGGGCGGTCCGCTCATGCACGTGATTGCCGCCAAGGCGGCCTGCCTCGGTGAAGCGCTCAAGCCCGAGTTCCGCGACTATGCCCAGCAGATTGTGAAGAACGCCAAGGCCATGGCCGACAAGCTCGCGCAGCTCGGCTTCCGCATCGTGGCCGGCGGCACGGATAACCACTGCTTCCTTGTTGACCTGAGTGGCAAGGGGCTGAACGGCGCGGAGGCGCAGGTGGCACTGGACAAGGTGGGTATCACCGTGAACAAGAATGCCATCCCCTACGACAAGGGCACAACGTTCAAGCCCAGCGGCATCCGCATTGGTACGCCGGCTGTGACCACCCGTGGCATGAAGGAAGACGACGTGCGCAAGGTGGCCGAATACATTGGCCGCTGCCTTGCCATCCTTGCTGCCCAGAAGGTCTGTGAGACTCCCGGCGCCTACGATGAGCTCCGCGCTGAAGTCTCTGCATTCAACCGCAACTTCCCCATGCCGTAAGGCATTTTCAAAGAGAGAAAAAAAGGCGGAACTTCGGTTCCGCCTTTTTTTCTTTCCGGGATGAGTTCCATTTCCGCAGTTTATGCGGGCCGGGATTCAGGCTTTCCGGCGGGATGGGCGCAGCAGCATATACAGCTGAAGCATCCAGCCGTATGGCGGAATAAAGAATGAGAGCGCGCAGATAATCAGCTTGGGCCACACGGAGTAGCCTATGTCAGTCAGGCGGCGCCACATGGCACCGGCAAAGAACGACATGAGCAGCAGGTGCACGGCCGCTGTCAGCAAAACGCCGCCAGCCATCTGCAACGGCTTGAATTCAACGCCGTATATCAGGCAGTAGATAAGGCCCCCGAGGAAAGGCCAGATTTTAGGAAGCAGGTAGACCCAGAGCCAGTACACGGCAAAATCCCGGCGGCTGAGACTACCCCGGAAATTGTAGATGATGGCAAAAGGATTTTTCATTTATACAATGAGCATGCAATCTCCATAGGAGAAGAAGCGGTAGCGCTGTTCCACCGCCTGGCGGTAGGCTTCCATGATGAGTTCTTTGCCGGCAAAGGCGCACACCAGCATGATGAGTGTACTCTGCGGCAGGTGGAAATTGGTGAGCAGGGCGCCCACCGTCTTGAACTCGTAACCGGGGTAGATGAAGATATCCGTGTCTCCGCTGGTAGCGGGAAGGGGGGTACCGTGGCGCGAGGCCAGGGTTTCCAGCACGCGCACACTGGTGGTTCCGACCGCCACCACCCGCTTTGCAGCCGCAATGGCATCCGCCGTATCCTGCGGCATCACAAAGCTTTCGCGGTGCATGTGATGGTCGGCCACGTTCTCCACCTTCACCGGGCGGAAAGTACCCACCCCCACATGCAGCGTCACGAAACTGTGCGGCAGGGAACCGAGAATCTCAGGAGTGAAGTGCAGACCTGCCGTGGGAGCCGCGATGGCTCCCTCATGCTCGGCGTAAATCGTCTGGTATCGCTCTTTGTCAGCCGGTTCGCTTTCACGGTTCATGTAGTGCGGCAGAGCCAGGCGGCCATAGACCTCCGGGTCCACGAACTTATCCCAGCGGATGTAGCGGTAGCCTTCGTCATCGATACTTTCCACCGTACCAGTAGCATCACCCACCTGCACGGTGCGGCCTACCTTCATCTTCTTGCCAGGGCGCACCAGGCATTTCCAGACCAGCTCCTGAGCGAGCCCGGCGCGTACGAGTTCGATACCGCCGTCATTGCTGAAATAGCGGGCAGGAACCACCTTGGTATTATTGAGCACAAAGTGGTCACCAGGCTGCACATAGTCCACGATATCGTGGAAATGCCGATGCTCGATGAGCCCGGTATCGCGGTGCACCACCAGCATGCGGCTAGCGGCGCGATCCGGCAGCGGGCGATCCGCAATCAATTCTTCCGGCAGGTGGTAATCGAAATCGATGGTGCGCATGGGCGGACTGAATGGAATCAGCAGGGGAAAATCTCGATGCGGCGCAGCACTTCCTCCTTACCGAGAGTCTGCATCACAACATCGATACCGGGGCCGGCATGCGTACCGGTGAGGGCCATACGCAGAGGGAACATCATGGCTCCCACCTTCACGCCGTGAGCCTTGGCCAGCGGCTTGATGAGCTGGAAAGCAGCCTCGCCGCTCCATTCGCCGATACCCTTGAACTCATCGGCCAGAAGGTTGAGCATCTCGCGGGCGTTTTCCTGCAGTTTGGCCATGGATTCAGTCTCGTACTCAAGAGTCTGCACCCACTTGACCCAGGCGGGAGTCTCGCTGAGCAGCTGCACCTTGGTCTGCACGGCGGGCAGCAGCTCACGCAGCTGGGCGGTATCCTCCAGACCAGCCTTGGTGCAGAAGGGCATGGCCAGCTCCACGAACTTCTCCGGAGCCAGGCGCATGATGTGCTGCTGGTTCATCCACTTGCACTTGGTGATATCGAACTTGGCGGCGGCGCGGTTCACATTCTCCAGGGAGAAGAGGTTGATGAGCTCTTCCTTGGTGAAGACCTCGTCATCGCTCTTCGGGCTCCAGCCGAGCAGGGCGATGAAGTTCACCACGGCATCCGGCAGGAAGCCTTCCTCCGGGTAGTTGCCCAGCTGGGCGCCTACGTCGCGCTTGCTCATCTTGGAACCATCGGGGTTCTGAATCAGCGGAATGTGGGCATACACCGGCGGCTCCTCGCCGAAAGCGTCGAAAAGCTGCAGGTGCTTGAAGGTGTTCATGATGTGGTCCTCACCACGGATGACGTGGGTAATCTTCATCTCGATATCGTCCACCACGTTCACCAGGTGGAAGATGTAGGAACCGTCCGTGCGCTTCACCACCATATCGGGGTTGATATCCACATTGTTGTAGTCCACGGAGATATCGCCGCACACCATGTCATGCAGGGTCATCACGCCCTCGCGCTTGAAGCGGAAGCGCCACACGGTACCCTCGCTGGTGCCGGGGATTTCATCGCCGTTCTTGTCGCGCTTGTTGGGTGCGGGGCATTCGTACACACGGCCCATGTCCACGAGCTTCTGGAAATAGCGGTCGTAGATATCCTTGCGCTGACTCTGGAAATAGGGAGCATAGTCGCCACCCTTTCCTTCGCCTTCGTCCCAGTCCAGCCCCAGCCAGCTCATACCGGTGAAGATAGCCTTCATGGCATCTTCCACATGGCGTTCCTGGTCGGTATCTTCAATGCGCAGCACAAAGGTGCCACCCATCTTGCGGGTAAAAAGATAGTTGAACAGAGCGGTACGGGCACCACCGATGTGCAGATAGCCGGTGGGCGACGGAGCAAAGCGTGTGCGTACGTGCGTTGACATGCGCGCCTTATACACCCAATTGCCCGATTTTTCAAGCCCAATCGACCACAATGACGACAATATGGTGGATTTTCGCAGGCGAACGCGCAAGGGCTGCCGCTCAGATACAAACTGCCGCCGGGTATGGTGACCTCAGCGGCAGAAAAAAACGGACTTGTCCGGAGAAATCAGGCGCAGACTGCCCCCTGATCAATCAAATCCTGGAGAGAAATACCGCTCAGATAGTCCTCGATGGCTTTGTGCAAGCCCTCCCAGACCGGAACGGTGAGGCAGGTCTTGCGGATGGGGCAATCGTTCTCATCCATCGCCAGGCAATGCACCGGTGCCAGCCCCCCCTCGGCAGAGCTGAGGATTTCATACAGCTTGTACTTGGCAGGAGTACGGGTGAGCTTATAACCACCAGCCTTGCCGCGCATGCTCTGCACCAGATTGTCACGAAGGAGCAGGGACATGATACTCTCCATATACTTAGGCGTGATATTCTGGCGCTCAGAGATTTCACGCAGAGCCACGGGGCCCTGCTCACGGTGCTGAGCCAGGTCCAACATAATGCGAAGGGCATAACGACCCTTTGTAGAGATTCTCATCATAGGCGTGCCGTTAATATATAACAACAGCGCACCTGTTGTCAAGTATTAGATACTTTATTTGTAGGAAAAGTATCAATTATCCATGTCAACAGGTACGCCGTTCCTGCTTAAGCAAGGGCAGCAGCAACGCGGTCGAGAGTCTCGCGCAGGGAGGAGTCGCTCTGCAGTTTCTCTTCGATGGTGCGCATAGCATGCAGCACGGTGCCGTGATCCCGGCCACCGAAGGCGGCGCCGATATCCTGAAGAGAGGAACTGGTGTGGCGACGGGCCAGGAACATGGCCACCTGGCGGGGATGCGCTATGGCAGCAGTACGGCGGCGGCCGTTGATGTCGGCAAGCTTCACACCAAACTCATCTGCCACGCGCTGCTGGATATCTGCAATGGAGATGCCGGAAGAGGCGCGGCGGGACATGAGGTCTGCCAGTTTGTCGCGAAGGAAGGCGATGCTGGGGCAGGCATTGGTAAGAGAAGCGAATGTGCTGGTGCGGATGAGACCGCCCTCCAGAGCACGAACAGACTGGGTGATATTGCGAGCCAGGAACTCCACCACTTCATCGGTAATGAGGTTCTTTTTCCACTTGAGCATCTTCTGGCGCAGAATCGCCACGCGCATTTCGTAACAGGGAGCAGTGAGCTCCACCGTCATGCCCTGGGAGAAACGGGTCTTGAGACGGTCGTCCATGCTGGTAATCTGGCTGGCCGGGCAATCTGCCGAGAGCACAATCTGTTTACCGGATTCGAACAGCGCATTGAAGGTGTGGAAAAATTCCTCCTGCGTCTTGTCTGCACGGGCCATGAACTGCACATCATCAATGAGCAGGACATCCACCTTGCGGTACTTTCTGCGGAACACTTCCAGCGCATCGCCACGCTTGCGGATGGCCTCAATGTAGGAGTTGGTGAACTGCTCGCTGGTCACATAAAGCACCTGCACATCGGGCTTGCGGGCACGCAGGGCATTGCCGATAGCGTGGAGCAGGTGTGTCTTGCCCATGCCGGAGTTGCCGTAGATGAAGAGCGGGTTGAATACGCGTTCATCGGCATTCACCAGTGCCTGGGCGGCTGCATAGGCAAAGTGGTTGCTGGCACCAACCACATAGTTCTCAAAAGTATATTCCTCGTTCAGGTATGTCTGCTGCCTGGCAACACGGGAGAGACGCGTTGCGCTGCGGCGTGCTGCCGGTGCGGGAGCAGAGGGCTTCTTCTGCACCGGCTCGGGGCAGGGGGCTTCCTCTACTTCAATTTCCACGCTGCTGCTGGCCTCCACAAACTCCAGTTCGCGGGCTGCGTTCAGCACGTGAGCCGCGGCATCGGCAATGTAGTGGCTGTAGCTCATCTCCAGCCATTCCACCATGTATCCCTCAGGATACTCAAATTTCAGTTTCGTGCCTGTATCTTCAATCAGGCTCAGTTCGGAAATGAAATCGATGGCATACCCGTCCGCCTGCCCACGGGTACGCAGATCCTCCTTGATCTGTGCCCAGAGAGCCTCACTCGCCTGTTTCGTCTTTTCCATCGTTTTCTTCTTTCCTCGTTTCGTCGGTTTCAGTTTTTTTCCTCCCGCTCGGGGAGTGCGGGGTGCAATATGCCACGTCTCCCCGTCTGGCAAAAGTTTTTTTTACGCGGCCGGTTCATGATTCCACCCCGAATGCGGTGTTCCATGAGCGTTCCACAGTAAAATTTTTTTTTTGTACCAGCTTACCTGCATCCTTAACTTTTCCTGATATTTTTGTATCCGCCCCGGCCGCCACCTGACAGGAGTGTAGAACACAGGTGTCTAAATTACATAAATAAATGATATACAACTGAATGAAGCATATATTTTTACTTTTCAAGCAAAGAAAAAGAGTGCTGGTAAGGGCTCTCTTGTTAGTTGAAAAACGTGGATTTTACGACTTAAAATGCAGCCATCCGGTGGAAATCTGAGGAGCAGAATTCCCGGTAAGGACCCCGATTTGATGCAAGTGGCTTGCATACGGGGAGTTGGTGAGTCTGGCAGCAGCAGCAGCATCCAGGGAGAGGAGCAGTTCGTAGTCCTCGCCGTGTGAAACAGCGTCGGAAGCCGAAAAACCAGGGCGGCAGGGCAGTTTATCCTCCCACAGTTCAAAACCGCACCCGCTGGCGGATGCCAGACGGGGCAAATCGCAGCCGAGGCCATCGGAAAGGTCCATCATGGCAGATGGCCGGATACCGGCCTTCAGGAGGCCTCTGGCGAGCTCCACACGTGGTTCGAAGTCCAGATGCCAGCCGGTGGGAAACGAACCGCCCAGCACGCCGGAAACAAAGAGGCCATGGCCGGGCCTGCCGCCGGAGCGCAGCACAGCCTGCCCACGCTCCACCCGGCCTGTCAGCGCGACATTGATGACCAGCCCATCGTACGGAAGGCCGGAAGTCTCCCCCCCGGCCAGGGAAATGCCGAAACGGCGAGCCAGTTCTCCCATGCCGCGGTAAATCCCCTCCAGCAGCTCCACAGAACGAGAACGGTGGCAGAGCAGGGTGACAAGGGCATGCTCAGGCAGCCCCCCCATGGCGGCGATGTCAGACACAGCCCTGGCCAGCGCCTTGCGACCGATGCGCTCCGGCTCGGTATCGGGAGTGAAGTGCATATTCTCCACCACCACGTCGGTTTTGAGCAGAGTATCCCACTGCTCGTCCCGCGCCACTACGGCGCAATCATCTCCCGGGCCGGTCAGCAGCTGGTCATTGGCAGGCAACTCGCGCAGCAGCCGCTGCAGAAGGGAGTTTTCTCCCAACTGGGAAAGAGGCGTGGAACTCATGGCTGCATGAAGAGGAAAATACCGGTCACATTGATTGCATTGAACAGCATGTGCAGCATGACAGGCAGCATCAGCGAACGGCTTTTCTCATACAGGACACACTGAACAAGGCCGAAAACAAACAGCGGCACCGTCTGCGCCAGAGATGCATGCACCACACTGAAAAGAAGAGCTGAGAAAACCGCCCCTACTACAGGGGTGGACCAGCGCTTGAGGATATTGTACACAAAACCGCGGAAGCAGCATTCCTCCGTAATGGGAGCCACGATAACCGCCATGAAGGCCATGAGTATTTTTTCGAAATTGCTGCCGGAAATCAGAGACTGCACCACGTCCTGCTGCTCAGGGCAGCCGGTCACCTGAACCAGCCAGCGGATAAATCCGGTTATTTCGAGCAGCACGCCTGTACTCAGCACAACGCTGAGTCCGAGCACCATCCAGAGTACTTTCCGCAGAAAGGGAATCTGCGCTTTGCGGCTGCCCCGGGAAAGCATGAAATACACTATGAGCAAAGGCACATACAGGGCTATCTGCACTACCATGGATATCACCATCTCCACCGGTGAAACCTGAGTCTGTTCCGGCATTCTGGCACTCGCGGCTGCGGCCATGGAGAAAGTAAGGACAAAGAACGCTGTGTAGGCGTAAGAAAATCCCATCTGCGCACGGGTTCCCGGAAACTGAGGCACCGGGGGCAGCGCACTTGAGCAGCGCTGCCGCTGCCAGCCCAGCAGGCAGACAAAGAAACAGGCCAGCGTGCTGAAAAGAATCAGCCACAGAACGATAGCGGTGTGCAACGGAAGTTCAGTCATAAAATCAAGATGGATGGTAAGCTAAAGCGCCCTGGTAACCGGGCATGGGGGTAAATAATTCGACCACGGGCGCACCGCTGAACAGGCACCTGATGTGCCCGTGGTGGTACATGAAGGGATAATCCGGAGCGTGCCACATTGTATCGCCGGCGTGTTTCACCAGCGCTTCGGCTGCGCACCAGCAGGCATAGAATTCCTCCTTCCTGCAGCCCCGGTGCACAAAGGCCGAAAATTGCTCAGCGCACATGAAGCGGGACGCCAGGGGCTCAAATCTGCGGGGCCGCATTCGCTCCACGTCCACCCCGATTTCGCGGTGGTGAAAAGCGAGGCAGAGACACTCTCCCGAATGACTCAGGTTGAACGGCTGCTCCGGGTACAGGGGCTTGCCGTGTTCCGAGTACGTAAGGCGTATATCCTGCGGAGCCTGCCCGGTGCGGCGGGAAAGTTCACGCCGCAGCAGCGTACGCACCAGGGTATACCGGGTTCCGCGCCGTGCGGCCTGGGACTGTTCCTCCGGCGGCAACTCAGTCAATTCGGCCAGCTCCGCGGGTAATTCTGCTATATTATATATTATATAGTCCATTACAGCGGGATAATGCGGGCTGAATTAGTGGCGGTATCATACACACCGATGGAGGGAGCCCCCTGGCGGCCGTAGACTTCTCCGGGGTTTACAACCAGGGTTGTTCCTGCGCGAAGTATCTCGGGCATGTGCGTATGCCCGAAAAAGACAGCATCGTAACGACCGGTGGAAGCGGCCTGAGATGCCGCCCAGGGAAGGTGAGTCATGAAAATGCGGCGGCCGTCCAGAACAATGTCGGCGGAGTCTCCATGCAGGGTGGTGTGTTTCCACTGCTGAGCCGTGCGCAGAAAAGCCCCCCGGTTGTACTCATTGTTTCCGAATACCAGCTCCATGGCATGGGGCCATTCTTCCCGCATCGTGCGGAAAGTAGTCAGTTCTGCCATGTCTCCCATAAAGAGCAGGTGGGTGCACTGCTGCTCACGCGCCGCCTGCAGAGCGAGCAGCAGATGGGTGGTGTGGTCATGAATATCGGAGAGCAGGGCAACCAGCATAGAGGTATCTCAGAATGTTTTTTCCATGGCAAACACAGGGGAAAGCCTGCGGGGCTCCAGCAGGGCACTGCCCCAGGGGGTGGTGGTCATGGACGAACCGGATATATACCAGATAAGCTGCCCCTGCCTGGGTTCTTCGAACAGCACAGGCTGCCCCTGCTCATTCACATAGCCGCAGAAGCGGGGGGTAACCCGCAACAGACTACCGAGATTCTGCTTCAACTCGGCGGCAAAATCCACATCCCGATTCTGCCTGAACCAGCGGGCAAAACTCTGCTCGGCTTCGCGATGAGCTGCACTGCGCCGCAACCAGCAGTTGCCGTCAATTTTCACGCCGCAGCTTTCGCGCAGTTTTTCAAAGGAAGCTGCGACCTCGCGCATTCCGGGTGCATAGCGCATACCGCTGAGCATCTCCTGCGAGCTCAGCCTGTTGACACGGAGCAGCACATCCAGCACATAGGCGCGTGCCAGGCTGGGGGCATCTTCTCCATTCATCTGCAACACCGCGCTGATGAGAGCCGGTATATTGGCCTGACTGGCAAAACCGGTGCGATTATCCAGCCGGAGCTTCTTGTAAAGAGGCCGCGGGTCAAGTTCGCGCTGCCATACCCCCTTGGGATTCAGCCACTCCACACTGTTTCTGCTCGCGACATCATAATCCGGGTCTATGGAGGAACGAGTGAAATACACACGACCGTTGCGAATCTCCGGTTCTTTCTCCGTATAGGCCAGCTCGTTCTGCTCATTGGTCAGTTCAAACAGCCGGGTACGAAGCGCAGAGTTGGTCAGCAGCTCATCCAGCAGGTGGAGTTGCTCCTTGGTTGCAGGGAACGCAGTACAGAACGAGGGGCCCCCTTCAATGAGACTCTCCCGTGCGGCCTGAAGCAGGCCGGGCGGCAGGTTCTGGCCATGCTCCTGCATCATCCCCCGGAGACTGCTCACTCGCGGGATGAACCGGCTCACTTCCAGGAGCTCGCAGCCGTGCGTATAGTACTCACACTGTATATCAGCCAACTGTTTCCGGTACTGTTCGTAGCTGTGCGCAGCGGGCAGTAATTCGAGGCGGTTTCGCAGATGAATCACCTCCCGGCGCACTTTTTCCAGCTGTTCGAGCTCGCGCAGCACCGGGTCAATAAGCGAGCGGGGCAGCCCCAGCGTAGCTCCGGCATCTTCGAAAATGCTGTTTCTCAGCTGCAGTATTTTGCGGCGTTCTGTAAGCTTCTGCAAATCTGCCTCTATATCACCGGTGAGCTGTTCTCCCGGAGGCAACGGAGCCATGAGCTCCTCTGCCAGAGAGAGCCTCTGCTGGTCGAGCTCTTTCTGCTCCCGGCGGCAGAGTTCAGACCATCGGGCACGAAGCGGCGCGGCATCTGCCCCTAAATCACGCAGGCGGCGTTCAATCCCGGCGCGGCGGCGCACACCTTGCCCCACCACCGTCTGCTCACCTTTCTCGATGAGCTTCAGCAAGGCATCCAGCTCATGGCTGCGCTGCGTTCTTGCTGCCAGATTCGCTCTGAGCTTATCCGCAGCCAGTATCACTCTGCGGTTGAATGTACGGTTGAGCCCGGTATCGTGAATCTGAAGCAGGCTGCGTGCCTGGTTGCTCTGAATCTGCTGCCCGGCAGCCAGCTCCAGCGTGTCGGCTGCTCTATCCGCCCGCTTCCAGAGGAAATAAATGCTTCCACCCAGTGCCAGAAATAACCCAAGTCCGCATACTGCGGCTACCACCAGGCCGTTCACAGGCTTGCGGCGGCGCTGTAATTCCCGCGAAATCGCTTTTCTGAGCTGCTGCAGCGTGTTTCGTTCCGTAACGGATAACAGGTGGGTCAACGCGTGCTGAAGGTGAGAAATCCGGTTACGCAGCCGTTTGATGGAAACGATGCGCATGGAGTTGACCGCCTGAGGAGCCGAAAGAAAATCTGCCAGAAGCTTCTGCAATTCCTCATATTCCGCTTCTTCAAAAGAAAAAGGACGATTCGTCAGGTAGCGGGAAAGTTCCTCCCTGGCTCTGGAGTGGGCCGGATTTTCGCGCAGCGTTTCCTCCAGCAGGGTGGCGGCCTCGCTGCGCCTGCCATTGCGGGCCAGGCGGCGCAATTTCTGCATTACCGGGTCTGTGCGGCGGCGTCTCATGGTTTCTTCTGGTTATTCTTGTGCGCCCGGAACTTCCAGATGAGTTCCACATGGTTGCCTACGTCAATGCGATCCAGCGTAAAGACGGCATTCCTGCTCATTGCAGCCTCCACATTCTTCTGCTCCTGCGTATAGGCAGCAATAAGCGAGCGGCTGAGCACTCCGCACACGAGAGAACGCAACCGGTCACGCACCTGACGCTCAGCCAGCATCTTACCCATGCTCTTTCGTGCATTTCTGGCTTTCAGCCCCCGGCCGGTGGCTTCCTTCGGTGTAAGATACAGCGCTGGGTCGCCCTCCAGAATCTTTCTCAGCACCTCATTGTTGGTTTCATCGGCAAAGAGACGGTAATAACTTTGCAGCAGGAAGTTGCGCTCAGAAGAAGAAAGCTTCTCGTTTGCCAGGGCGCAGACGATATAATAGAGATTACCCAGCGTGAGGTGCTGCAGGTGCTTAGGAGACTCCCCGCAGCATGGGGTGTTCGCCACTTCCTCGAATCTCCGTTCCAGGCATTCCGGCAGATTCGGGCGATACTCCACTTCACATTTGAACTGGGTACTGTTGCCGTTTTCGCTGACCACGGTAGATTTTTTCCACACATAGCCGGAACGTGCCGCCGCATTGCCAAGCACACTGTTATGCCCGGCAAGCACGGGCAACTCCAACGAGAAATGAATGTTTTCCACCTCTTTCCGGCTGAGGCTCCAGGGAAATTTCCTGTTTTTCTTCAATACCAGACGAGCCTGCGGAGAGCTCTTCGAGGGAGGCTGAACCTCCAGCTCATCCGGCGAAATGGACAGGTCCACCTTGGCAACGGGGGGCAATTTGAGTCCTGTGCCCCGGGGGATAGGAAGGGCAAATGACGGCACAAGCACGACATTTGTCAGGAATTGCTCATTCCCCGGCACAGGGAAACTCACTACAGCCTCGTTTTCTCCGCTACGGATACGGTGCAGCCGGCCGGCTTTCACACTGATTTCCACCGTCGGCACATGGGCGGGCTTCCCATCCTTATGCTCGGGCTTGAGTCTGAACACGCCCTCTGTTTCGGTGGGGGTAATGTACAGGTGGTAGCCATCCGGGCTGAGCTCAAGTCGCTTTGCCGCTTCGAGCACACCGCCGGTGGCAAAACGGGAAACAACATACGTGCCCGAAGTGATGGGCATAGGCAGGTGTGGCAGAGCAGCTTCCAGAGCAGGAGGCAGAGCATCACCACCCACAGCGGTCTGGGGTATGAGCGATACACGGTCCGGCATGGTGCTGCCTTCCTCAGGTGTTTTCTCCGGCTGCGGCGTGCTGGTGTCGGCCGTGGCCAGCATCGTGGGGGGAGGAGCAGGCAGCGCACCGGGAGCGTAGTCTTTCAGAGCCGGGGCGCTCATGATATCTGCCAGCTGGGGTTCGGTATTCTTGAGTTCGAGCCAGCTGAGGAACTGGTCGCCGGAGAATTGCTTCTGCCATTCCTCCACCGGCATGCCATTTGTAGCCTCATGCAGATAAAGAGAAACGAGAGCAGAATCTTTCACCCCGAGAAGTCTGGCACATTCGCAGAGCCGCTTCATGACTTTGATGTGTCGCACGCCCTGCTGCTGTGCCGCCAGAACCAATGAGGCACACTCATGCAGCAGCATATCTTCCGGGTCCTCCCCGGACAAACCGGAAAAACGGCGCATCAGCCGCACGGTTTCGTCGTGGCTGTACGGTTGCTCAATAAGCATCGACAGAGCATGTACCCCGGGTTGAGCAGGGGAAGGCCCCTCAACCGGCAGTGGCATCCCGGCCAGAGAACCGGGAGTTCCGGATGGCTCTGCAAGGTAATAATACCCGGCGCCGGCCACAGAAGCCACCAGAGCGAGACAACCGGCAGCAACGACCCACCGCCCACGGCGACGAGGCAAATCCACATCATACAGCAACCAGTCCGCCTCTTCGGTATAATGGTAATGAGTGACGCTGCGTGCCACCGCACGCATCAGGCCGCCCGGCGGAGTTTCACCGGCGGCTGGGCTGACCGGCAGACTTCCGGGGGGAGAGGGCACAGGCAGAGGAATCTCCAGTCCCGGCCCCACCTGCAGCACAGGATGCCCGGTGCGGATGGCCCGCTGCACCAGGGGGGATGCAGGAGTACAGACCATGCGGAGCGTCTCCGTAAAGGTATCCGCATCATCCGCGGCAGTTGTGAAGGTCACGCCCCAGCCGCGGGTATGGGTCAGCCAGTCGCTTTCGTGCAGCAATCCCAGCGCCTGCTGCACAGGTGTACCAGGAGGCAGGGTGATGAGGCATTCGCGGTCGTAAGGATGAGTGAAGAACGCGCGGGCGTTCGCCTTGTGACCGGTGAGAAGTTTCCAGGTGGGCTGAGCATCCGCGGCGGGCATATCGCCCGGGCGCAGTTCCGGCTCACCAGTCAGATAAGCCGGTTCACCCTTCCACTCACTCTTCCAGAATCCGTTGTTCAGCAAGGCAAGAGCAACACCGGCAGGAGTCGGGCGCTGCTCATCTGCCAACGCGGCCTCCACCTCCTCCGGAGTCAGCACCAGATGGTGCGCTATGTGGCAGGCGCGTCCGCTGTAATCTGCCCCGGCAGGCTGCACACAACTCAGCACGTGCCAGCTCTTGCCCGCGTGGTCGATGATATGGTAGCTGAATTGCGGACCGGTAGTGGCGGCACCGCCCCGCGGCTCGCGGAACACACTCAGCGCCCCCAGTTTGCTGCGCAAGACATGAGGCAGATGCTCCGACATGGCCACAGTACCATAGCCTGCACTGGTGGAATCCATCAGGCGTGGAGCACTGGTATGAATGAGCTGGTAGGACATGTATCTCAGTTTTGCGAGCTGGGAATAAGGGAGGGATCCACATTGTGCAGAGCCCAGAGCAGGGGCTCTGTCACACGCACAGGATGCACCTCCCCGGATGCGGGACCAATGAGCGTGCTGCCGCTGGCTTCATCATGAAACTCTACGGGCGACTCACCCAGTGCACTGGCCGCAAAGTAACGGACATTGGAGGAAATAGCCTCAGCACTGGTGCAGATGTGTGGTGCCACGTTAAAGATGAACTGGCGCAGGCGGGCGGAGTTCACATTCACGTGTTCAGCCATGAACATACCGTTGCGCGTAGCCGGCAGCAGAGGCTCCGGCCCGAGCAGATGAATCCATGTATCACTCTTACCGATGATGATGGCCAGAGGGGTATCCACCTTTTCCGACGGCGGCAGATTCAGACGGGTGCGAAGGCGCATTTCTGATTCTGCGAGCAGCATGGCCTGACGCCCGGGGCGGTACATATTGTTGCGCAGCTGCGGATCTGTACTTTCCTGCAGGAGCTGGCGGAACCCGGGGTTTGCCGTCGGGTCGAAGAGGAAAAGTATGGCGGAAGCCACGCTCATATGGTGGCTTCCCGGAGTGAGCACCGAGTCACTGCCGGGCTGAAAATCCTCGCCGGCGTTGTCGTAGAGCACAATGGAATGTGCATCCGAGCCCTTGTTCAGGTTATAAATGAAGGGGCGCGGCATGTTGGCATATACCCCCTGGCGCCACACCTTGTGGTACAGGCGGCCCTGCATGTGGGTCTTTGCAATATAGGCTTCCTGTGGGCTCTGGGCGGTAAACAGACGAATCCGCATCTCGTTCAGCGGCTCATTGGTCACCGGGTCCGCATCTCGGAACGGCATACCGAACTCACGCGGGAACAATGTTTCGAGTTCATGCACGAGAGCGGTCAGATAATAGCTCTTGCCAGCGGCAGGCACACCCACCAGAGAAATGATATGCTGCCGGGTACTGGCAAAGAAAGGAGGAAGTTTGCTGTGGCAATGAGGGCAGGCGTATTCATTGCAGCTCACCCCGCAGGCATCGAGCGGAAGACCGTTGCTGTTGTAATGTTCCGGGGTGAACCGCAGCATGGCATCCTCTCCGAGCACCGGGTCGCCCAGCAGCTCCGGGTGACTGGCTATAGCCATGATTTCCTCCGGTTTGAAAAACTCCCAGCAGCAGGGGCAGCGGAGCGCCTCCTGCTCCTTCTGAACCTCTGCAGGACCAACCGCAGCCACGCCGCCGGTATGACCGGCAAAATTAGCTACACACAGCACGTCCCGCAGATAAAATGCGCAGTGCTCCAGCCCCTGGAAAGTGGCCAGCACATCGTCCGGAAGCTCAGGTGCCACCAGCGGCAGGTCAGACAGCCCATACGGGCCATACCACTCCTCGCAGGAGGGATTGTACAGGCACCACACATTCGGGTCGTACTGGCTGAAATCCGGGCGGGAGGCATCATTGCCATACCAGCACACAAAGCAGCCGTCCTCCAGCACAAACAGATACATGGTCTCAGGCCGTATGATGACGTCCGATTTCATCGGCACACCGTTGAGCGAATACTGCGCCACCCGCCCATGCGGGAAGAAACGGCAGGTGTTGTCGCGCTGCGCAAAAGAGCCACCGTTTTCAGCCGCCATCCGCACGCAGAAGGTGTTCTTATCTCCTGCGCCTATAGTCATGAAGCTGCCATCCGATGCCCGGAGTTTGGCAGATAGACAATCGTAGATATAAAGTTGCTTGTTCATGGACGGCTTTTATCGCGCTGATTATAGCGGCAAGCCCCCGCAGAGTCAAGAAAAGAGAAGGTCTGCTAAATCTTTCTGCAACGGTCAATCCGGGTGAACACTCCGGCCAGGAGAGTGCCGGAAATACTGTGCCATACACAGCAGATAGCGGCTGCAACGGCGGCCTCCGGCATGGCAGGGAAATGGCGCCCCGCCAGCACCGTGGCCAGACCGGCATTCTGCATACCCACCTCAATGCTCAGTGTGCGGCGTTTAGCGCGGCTCATACCGGCAATCCGTCCGGTGGCATAGCCCAGCACATACCCCAGAAAATTATGCAGAAACACCGTCACAAAAATCAGCACGCCGCTCGTAAAGAAGCTTGCGCCTCTGGCGGCAGTCACTCCACCGACAATACAGGCCAGGCCAATTACGGAAAGGCCGGGCATTATCTTGCAGATTTCAGTGTAGGCAGCATTACCACCCCACTTTCCGTTGCAGAACGCGCCGATGGAGACCGGCAGAATCGTGACAAAGAGAATACTGCGGAACATACCGGCTGCATCCACATCAATACTCTCGCCCGCCAGCCAGAGCATAAGCAGCGGAGTCATGAGCGGAGCGAGCAGGGTGGATACAGTCGTCATCCCCACAGAGTAGGGCACATCTCCCCGGCAGAGGAAACTCATGATATTGCTGGAAACACCACCAGGGCAGCAGCCGACCAGAATAAGGCCGGCCGCTATGGCCCGGGGCAAATCACAGCAGTGAACCAGCCCCCAGGCGACCAGCGGCATAATACTGAACTGAGCCAGAGTACCGATGGCGATATCCAGGGGTCTTGCCGCCAGAATCCGGAAATCAGCAGGTCGCAGCGTCATGCCCATGGTCAGCATGATGAACCCCAGCACCAGCGCCTGCACATCGCCCTGCACCCAGCTGAACAATCCGGGAACACCGAATGCGACCACCGCCGAACCAATGACAAATGGCGAAGTGTATCGCGACAACCAGGAACTGAGATTCTGCAACACGGCCAGCATAACTTGCGCGCATTGTACGCACGTTTCCTCGAAATGCAAGACTGAATCGCAGGAAAGCGTGTCACACGTCTATTTTATCCTTGCCAAAGCATGAACCCGGGCGTAGAATGACCCGCGGTGTGCGTTGCGTACCGAAGCGCATGTCCTGTGTACCAATTTAACCGTTTTTTTCACAAACATGGAATTCATTTCTGATTATGCAGTTTCCCTGTCTCCGTCCCTTACGCTGGCTGTGACCAACAAGGCCAAGGAGATGAAGGCCCGCGGTGAGCAGGTTTACGGCCTGGCCGGCGGTGAGCCCGACAAGGACACCCCCGAGAACATCAAGAAGGCTGCCATCGAAGCCCTCAACAACGGCGCCACCAAGTACACCCCCTCCGTGGGTCTGCCCCAGCTCCGCCAGGCGATTTCCGATAAGCTCAAGCGCGACAACGGCCTGAACTACGACATTAACCAGATTTGCGTATGCAGCGGTGCCAAGCCTGCTGTGTATACCGCTCTGCGCGCCACTATCTCCGACGGTGACGAAGTCATCATCCCCTCTCCCTACTGGGTGAGCTACCCCTCCATGGTAGAGCTCTGCGGCGGCACTCCTGTGCTGGTGGAAACGAAGGCCGAAAACGGCTGGAAGATTACCCCCGAGGAGTTCGAGAACGCCATGACTCCCCGCACCAAGATGATTATCCTGACCACGCCGCACAACCCGACCGGCACCGTCTACACCGAGGACGAGCTCCGCGCTCTGGGCCAGATTGCAGTGGACGAGGATATCCTCATCATCGCCGATGAAATCTACGAGCACCTCGTCTACGGCGATACCAAGCATGTATCCATGGCTTCTCTCAGCGAGGAGATTTACAACCTGACCATCACCATCAACGGTTTCTCCAAGGGCTATGCCATGACCGGCTGGCGTCTTGGCTACTCCGCTGCTCCCGAGCACATTGCCAAATACATCAAGCTCATCCAGGACCACACGGCCTCCAACGCCACCACCTTCTGCCAGTACGGTGCCATCGAGGCTCTCACCGGTGACCAGAGCTTCATCTCTGACCTTCGCGAGGAGTACGACTTCCGCCGCCAGTACGTGTACGGCCGTCTTTCCGCCATGCCCAAGATTAAAGTAGTGGAACCCAAGGGCGCGTTCTACTTCTTCATCGACACCACCGAGCTGGGCATGGGCTCTCTGGAGCTGTGCGAAAAACTGCTCGACCGCTACAAGGTGGCCGCCGTGCCCGGCATTGCCTTCGGCAACGACAACGCCATCCGCATTTCCTACTGCACTTCGCTCGATGTGCTCAAGGAAGGTCTTGACCGTCTCGAAGACTTCTGCAAGAAGCACTAATCCCCGCGATTTCAGGCTTTAGCAAAAATCCCCCGGGCTGAACGTGCAGCCCGGGGGATTTTCTACAGATACGAAGCAGTATTCACACTCCGGCTCAGCGAAGCCAGGCGAGGAATTCCTTGTTGCCTTCCATGCCGGTGATGGGGGAGTCGGCAACACCACACCACTCACGGTGCAGCTCATTGGTCACAAAATCCCGGATTTTATCCACCGCCCGCTGGTGCAACGCTGCATCCCGCACAATTCCACCTGGACCTATATCTTCCGGCTGAAGCTCAAACTGCGGCTTAATGAGCACGAGGAGATCTCCGCCTTCCTCCAGGCAATCATAGGCAGCTGGAAGAATCTTGGTCAGAGAGATGAACGAAACGTCGCTCACAATCAGCTGCACTTTCTCCCCTAAATCAGCAGGAGTCATATAGCGGGCGTTGAACTGCTCTTTGACTACCACACGGGGATCATTGCGCAGTTTCCAGACCAGCTGATTTGTGCCTACATCCACGGCATGTACGCGCAGAGCTCCATTCTGCAGCAGACAATCGGTGAAACCGCCGGTAGAAGAGCCGATATCGAGGCATATTTTACCTTCTGCCTTCACAGGAAAGGCTTTAAGAGCTCCTTCGAGTTTAAGACCTCCACGGCTGACGTACCGGGGCTTGTTCTTCACCGTGATGGGCAGGGAGTCATCCACCTTGGTGCCGGGTTTGGTAATCACCTGGTCCTTGACGCTGACCTCACCCGCCAGGATGAGACGCTGCGCCTGCTCCCGGGAATCACAGAGTCGGAGTTGAGCCACCAGAACGTCCAACCGTTGCTTAGCCATACCGTTTAATGCTCTATATTAATAGTACGAAGTCTGCCGTTTGCTGCGCAGGCCACGGTTCTGCCCGGGCATGACGGGGTACGACTTCTTTTTGGGGCGCATCTGGGGCGTGATATACCGGGGTTGCCGCTGTGAAAGCGGAGTACCCTTGGGCTTCCCAATCTCAGGCTGAGGAGCCTCGGTAACAGGCTGAGTCCTGGTAATGATAACAGGTTTATCTGCGGCGGCCTGCTTTACCTCGACGGAAGGAGCAGGAGCGGGAGCAGGAACCTCCGCAGGGGCCGGTGGCGGAGTCACGACTGCAGGCTGAGGCTGAGCCACAACAGGGGCAGGGGGCTCCGGTGCGGGCGGAGGAGTCACCATGGCGGGCTGCTGCTGGGAAAGCACAGGAGCCGGAGCTTCAGGCTTTTCCTCAAGAACCGGCTGCTCCGGTGCGGGCGGAGGAGTCACCGTGGCGGGCTGCTGCTGAGAAAGCACAGGAGCCGGAGCTTCAGGCTTTTCCTCAAGAACAGGCTGCTCCGGTGCGGGCGGAGGAGTCACCGTGGCGGGCTGCTGCTGGGAAAGCACAGGGGCAGGGGCTTCAGGCTTTTCCTCAGGGAGCAATTCAGGAGTGGGTTCCGTGAGTTGCGGCTGATTCTGAGCCACCAGAGCAACTGATTCGGGCTCCTCAGGAGCTGCAGGCACAACAAGCTCGGGCTCCACGATGGGAGAGGGAGCTGCAACTTCTGTTACAGGAGTGGATTTGGTAATAATCCGGGCGTGACCGGTCACGACGTCAAACTGCTCGGAACAAGAGGTAAGCACCAGTCCTGCAGAAAGGAGAAAGAGATTTCGTTTCATATTGATAATTTTAGTTTCAATGAATTATATGCGTTTGAGACCAACTGCTGAAGTTGTAGATAATAGTGATTATCGTCATGAAGATAAACACAGAGTCACGGGAACGGGGGCCGCTATATTCCTGCGGAGTCGGCAACAGAGCACGGAGCGTCACCACAGTTGCAGCCAGCCAGAGAAAAAAGTTGAGATTCTGAAAACCCGGGGTGCTGAATGTAGCCACGTATTCCGGACCTGCAGCCTGTATCACATGATGAAAGAGCGCGGGCAGCATGACCAGCACCGCGAACTCCGGGCGCAGCTTCTTGTTGGTATATGCGCGCATCCAGGTAACAGACCACAACCCGACCGCCAGAGCCAGCGCAGTAACGACACGCCAGGTGCCACCCAGCATGACCGGCACTGCATTGAGAGCAACGGTAAGTGGTGCTGCGCAGTAGATATAGTGCAGGCGCTTCATCTTCAGCCCACCCAGTTCCAGGTAATCGGCACTTCAATATCCGGATGCAGGCTGCGCATCGCAGGGCTGCCAAGCACGCAATCCTCCAGCGCTTTCTCGTGAGGATTACCGGCGGGCAGGGGCACGCTGATTTCCGTCTCAATGCGCGCAATGCGGCGCGGATTGGCGCTCATGACCTTTCCTACAGTAATAACAGTGCCGGATAAATCCAGGCCATTGTCCCCTGCATAGATGCCCATGATGGTCTCCATGCACGCAGCCATGGCGGAGCACATCAAATCCGTAGGCGAAAAGGATTCGCCTTTACCTCGGTTATCCACAGGAGCATCTGTTGCCACGCCGGCCCCGGAAGGTCCATGCTCCAAAGAACAGTGAAGCCCTCCTTGATATGAAATCGTGCATTTTACCATAGGCCATCATACTACTTCACGCGTCGGGCAGGAGTCAAGTAGGAATCCCGCCACCAGATAGAAAAAGACAAATTCTCTACTTCGCATAATATGCGTAATGCTGAATTTTCAGCTAGTCTCTGGCAGCGCTGAAGAATGCTCTTGAAATGGTGAAAAAAAATGATAGAATGGACGGCGCTTATGAGTATGGTGACAGTCGAGCATCTGCATAAAGTTTTCGGCCGCTTCACAGCGGTCAAGGACGCGAGTTTTACGATTGAGAAAGGCGAAATTGTCGGTTTTCTCGGGCCGAATGGCGCAGGAAAAACCACGACAATGAAGATGCTGACCGGATATCTGCCACCCACTGCCGGCACAGCCAGCATAGCGGGATACGATATCATAGACCACCCGCTTGAAGCGCGTCGGCACCTGGGTTACATGCCTGAGAATGTGCCGTTGTATGATGACCTGCGCGTGATGGAATATCTTGAGTACCGTGCACGACTTAAAGGAATCTGTGGCAAATCGGTACGTGAGCAAGTAGGTTGGGTTGTGGATCGCTGCGGGCTGGAACCGAAGCGCAAGAATCTCATCAGCACCTTATCCAAAGGGTACTGCCAGCGCGTAGGTCTGGCAGATGCCCTGCTGGGAAATCCCGATCTGCTGATACTGGATGAACCGACTAACGGTCTGGATCCGAATCAGATACGCCAGATACGCGAATTGGTGCGTTCTCTGGCGGAAGAACACACCGTAATCCTTTCCACGCATATTCTGAGCGAGGTGGAAATGATATGCAACAAGGTTATCATCATTGACCAGGGGCAAATCAAGGCTAATGATACACCTCTGAACCTTACACGCGGGCTGCGCGCAGCCGGGCGCGTTTCCATCGAGTTCAAGGGCGATCTGGATACAGTTGTGCGCGAATTGGAAGCATTTGAGCCTGTAAAGAAAGTCATTGTGGAGGAGCCCCTGCCCGGCGGCTGGCATCACGTGATAGTGCGAGCAGAACCGGGAACGGATACCCGGGAAAAAGCCGCAGCCATCATTGCGGCTCACCACTTCCCGATGCGCCACATCTACCGTCATATACCAAGCCTGGAAGATGTATTCGTGGAGATGACCCGAAAAGACTAAATATTTACATACAATGGCTAACGAGAAAAACAAAGAAATTTTACGGACACGAAGCTGGTTCCGGACGCTGCACACCATATTCGGGCGTGAACTTCGCAGCTACCTGTGTACCCCCTTCGGCTGGGTGATTCTTGCCTGCGCCATGGGGCTGCAGGGGTTCTGGTTGCAGGCAGCGCTGCAGACCATGAGCAAGGCTACCGGCGAAAGCGTGATGTATTACATGCTGGATAATGTGAACTTCTGGTTCTTCTTCATCTTCATTTTCCCGCTTATCACCATGCGCACGCTGGCGGAGGAAGAAAGCCACGGTTCTCTGGAAGGCCTGTTGACGGCCCCGGTAACAACAACTCAGATTATTCTTGGTAAATACTTTGCATCCCTGCTTTTCTACATCATCCTCTGGACTCCGATGCTGCTGTATCCCTGGATGAGTGACCTGGGCAATTTCTACACCAACCTGCGCTACGATGTGGTAGCCGAAGGGCGCATTACCTACACTCCGGCAGACTGGATTGGCCCCATCAGCATTCTGACGCTTTCCGGCAGCTTCTTCATTTCTCTGGGTATTTTCTGTTCGTCGTTGACCCGTAGCCAGATTATTGCCGGCATTGTATGCACCTGCTCCATCATCATCTACTATTTCATGGGGCGTGTTCCTGAGTTGTGGGGAGAGTTCCCGGCGGCTCCTGCCTTCCATTATATGTCCATTTCTGAACAAATCAGCGCCTTTTCCCGCGGACTGATTGACACACGCCCGCTGGTTCTCTACATAACGCTGGCCGTATTTACACTGGCTCTCACGAAGCGTGTCGTTGATTACCGCCGCTGGCATCGTTGATACCCCCATTCATTTTTCTACATTTTCTGCACTATGAGCAACAAGAATCACACCGGGCACCCGGATGCCCGCAAGACCAAGTACAATCCCCTGGCCTGGATTAATCTGGTTCTCCTGGGCATCATCGTGATTGCCTGTAACTATATCGGTTGTCTTGAATACGGGCGGCGTGACCTGTCACAGGACCTGCGATACACCATCTCTGACCGCACGATTAACGTGCTGAGCAGTGAACGCATTCAGAAAAGAGAAACACCGGTTCGTATTATCTTCGCGTTCAAACGCTCCACCCCGAACTACAGCCGCATGTATTCCCTGCTGGAGGAATACGAGCGCTACGGCAAGGGAAAAATTGAGGTGGAGCATTTTGACCCGATGCGCCAGCCCAACCGAGCCCGCGAGATTTCCCAGATTTACGGGGTGGAATTCAAGCAGGATCTCTGCATCATTGATGCCCGGAAAGACCCGAATGCCCCCATCAAGACATTCGAAGAGCGCCACAGTGACCGCCAGCACGTGCGTATCCGTCCCGGCACGTCATTCATCAAATATGAAACCCTGCCCGACGAAAGCCGCCGTGCTGTGGCACTGATGATGGATGAAGTGGTGTGCGGTGCCGTGACAGAAGCGGTGGAAGGAGAAATGCGCCACATGTACGTGGTGGAAGGCAAAGGCGGCGTTTCTCGTGACGACCAGTCACTTCTCGAATCCATCGGCAATATCACCAACGCCCTCAATATCCAGCTTTCCTGGCTTGATATCGCCAACACAGATAAACTGCCGGACAATGCCGAAGGGCTGATTATCATCTCTCCGCAGACAGATTTTACAGAAAAGGAAATGGAGGTACTCCGTGAGTACTGGGAACGCGAGGGACGTAATGCGTTCTTCGTGGCGCTGGACCCGACGGTAGACCAGAAATTGCCGCGTCTGTACCGTTTTCTCCGGGAGCAAGGCATACGCCCGAACAGTGACCGTGTATTGCTGAGTGACCGCAAACGCGCCTACTACGACATCAGCGCCGTATTCCCCAAGGGACTGAACTGCACAAAATCATTCTGGAACGGCACCACGCTTGTAGAGGGACAATGTATGTCTCTCACTTTGGAACATGGCGACGAGAACGCAGCAGCCCTGCGTAAACTGACAACTTACCCCCTGCTCATGACCACGGCTGCCTACTACGGCGAAACCCGCCGGGATCTGGAGCCGTCCTTCACACCAGGCGAGGACCGGGAAGGTCCGCTGTGCCTGGAAGCGGCGGTGACCCGCGGAAATCCCCGTGACCCGAATAATCTTTCGACTCTGGTGGTACTGGGCAACGTGGACATGCTCTCCCAGGAGAATGCCAAGACAGAACAGCGCGACTACATGCATACCCTGTGGGCCTGGATGAGCAGCCGTCCTGAATATGGAGGCAAGAGTGCCAACCAGGACCTTACCATGAAGATAGATCTGAACCGGCATACCCGCAGCGCCATCGAAAATCTGACTCTGGTCATCATGCCTCTGTTCGCCTTTCTCGTGGCTATCTTCATCTGGAACACGCGACGCCACTAAAACATTGCTCCATATTCCATGAGAATCCTCCCCACCATTCTCCTCTCATTACTGGCCACAGGTGCGGTCACGATGGCTACGTTCCTGGCTATCGATGGAAATCTGGCAAGAATCACCGGCTGGTATCGTTTCGAACCTGGCATGCCTCTCTTTTCAAAGGAGAACATTGCGCAGCTGGATGAGGTATGCTGGATGCGAATCAAGGATTTACATGATGAGATAGTCTGCGCCAAGGACGAACACGGCACCTGGTGGATTATACGCCCGTTCAAGGACCGGCTCGCTCCGGCTGTACAACAGGCCATTTTCTCCTTTACGGCCAACGCGCGTCTGGTGGACACGCTGCCACTCAACAACATTACGCGCAGCAATATGCGCGAATTCGGGGTGGAGACATCTCCTTACCAGATTACGTTGAAACGGCCGGATGGCGGTGACAGTCTGACAACGGTGGCCCGGTATACCCTGGGAAGCACGTCCCCCTGGCTGGCTGATGCAGGAGATGGTGAATCGCTGTACCCGACCACCTATCTGCGCACGAATTTCTACGGGCGAGACAAACGTATTCACGTGGTCAGCGGAAATATCCTGAGTATATTCAAAGATGGGCTGGAAGCTCTCCGTGACCCCGCCCCCCTGCAATTCGACCCTTCTCTGTTGAGAAAAATTGATATCAAAACCAATTTTGGTGAGGCAAGGGAACTGAAATTGCAACGCCTGAGTGCAGAATCTCCCTGGAGCATTACTGCTCCGGTGCTGACAGAAGCAGATGACGACAACACAACGAAACTGATCAATAACCTTATCTCCCTGAAAGCGGTTCGGGTGGAGGATGCCATTGAAGTAAAACTACCGGAAAACCCGGTAGCAAGCATCCGGCTGGAAGGCGACTGGGGGGATACGCCCATTGAGTTGAATATTTACGACTCGTTCACCCAGGAGGGAGACGACCAGAAATACTGCCATGCTACTGTGAATGACCGCCCGGTTGTCTTCACCCTGCCCGCTGACGCCAGGGAGCAACAGGGTGGAAGCTTCGCCCGACTCATCAAGGCCGTGTGCGAGTTGCCTGTACTTCCCAAAAAGGCTATGGCTCAGGTACGCATGGCAAGCCAGCAGGTCAACGTGGGGCAGATTCCTATGGAACTGGAGGAACTGCGTTCCATGCGCTTCTCTGAACTGGATTCGCGGGACGTGTCCCGGTTCTCTCTGCGCACAACGCGAGGTCGCGGTAGTGTTCGTTGTCTCCTGATTCCCGGAGATGATGAAAGCAAAGTGGAGGATACCTGGATGTTTGCTACGCCCGGAGCCCGCTACCAGAAAGCAGAAACCAGCGCTGTTCAGAATTTCCTCAAGGGGCTTCGGGAAATTCCGGTTGAAGAGGTAGTGGCTGATGCAGCCCCCGGAGAAAGCATGCAGGAGCTGCTGGCCCAATACGGACTGGATAATCCGGACTATGTGCTTACCCTGGAGCCGAAACCTTGTCTGCTGCGTGCCACTTTGTTCGGCTATGACCTTCCTATGGTGAAAGACCGCCAGCCGCGCCGCTTTATGCTCCGCCGCTATACGGACCCGCAGAGTGGCAGGCAGGCATGGTTCGGGGCAGAAATGGGAGCTAATTCCATCTGCAAGCTCAGCACACGATTCACCCGAATGCTTTCGCTGCGAGCCGAAAAGTGGAAAGACCGCACGCTGCTTGAGTTCCCGATTTCTGCCGTTCGGCGTCTCACGCTGGATTACCAGCAGGCACCACTGGTGCTGGATTACGAATATATGGGTGAAACCTGGAGTGGCACGCTCAAGGGAGAGGATATTACTCCGCGCATCAATCCTCACCGGGCCGGATACTATGTGCGCCGTCTCCAGAAAATGAAAGTTTCCCAATGGCTTGACCCGGCAGATGAAGAAGCTCTCGAAACACTGAAAAATCCCGCATTCAGTGTAAGACTCGACCTGGAGCTCACAGATTACTCAGACGCAGAGGAAACGGTAGTGGAACAGGAAGAACAAGCCGGAGTCATCACCGATACACCTGAAGGGATGCTGCAGGAAAACGGTTCCGATGCAGATATTTTACGTTCGCTGGCAACAATGGAACGGAAAACGGTATCTCAGACCCGCACTCTGCAGATAGCTCCTGCGAACTATGATTCAGAACAACCTTTCTTCTATGGCCGGGTGGTGGAAACCGGGCAGCTGTTTGTGCTCTCATACGAGGATGCCCAATCGCTCGCAGGTGATTTCCTGGACATGTAATCCTTTATCTATTAACATATATGTGGGTCTGGAAAAAATCCATTTCTAAAACGAATGAGGAGCTCTGGCAACAGCGGGTCGGAAACCTGCCCGGGGCTGTTTTCTCTGAAGGCTTTCATGCTGAACGCCTGAATATAGATGTCTATACCGATACGGCAGAAGAAGCGCTGGTGCTGCAGGCCTGCTACGGTGGAAATGTGGAAGAACTGACCACTACGGACTGGGTGGCTGCAACTGCACCGGAAAATACTCCGCCACTCATTATCCGCGACAAGCTGGTAATTTCCGCCTCTGCGGAGCCTGAGGTGCTGGCCGGACTCCGGGCCCGCTATCCCCGCCGCACGGTGCTCACCTTCCCGGCAGAACGAGCCTTTGGTACTGGCAACCATGCCACCACCTCCACCTGTCTGCGTATGATGTGCGACCACGTCCGGCACCTCGCTCCCGGAAGCTGGAATCTGGCAGACATAGGCTGCGGAACGGGAGTGCTCGCGATGGCTGGTATACGACTGGGAGCGGCAAAGGCAATCAGTTTCGATTTCGACCCCGTGGCGGTAGAAGTAGCGGCACGCAACATTGAACGCAACGGCGGAGCGCCCAATCTTGAGCTGTTCCAGGCAGATGTATTCGAGTGGAGCCCTGCCCCTGACCAGCAGGCCGATGTCGTGCTTGCCAACCTGTTCTCCACGGTGCTCCAGAAGGCGTTTCCCCGCCTGCTGGCCGCTATGAAGCCGGGGGGAATTCTCATCATCTCCGGCATTCTGAACACCCAGGCGCAGGAGACTCTGGCGGCAGCCCAGAAAGCCGGACTCCGGGTGCAGAAATCGATTTCGCGTGGTAAATGGACCACTGCCCAACTTACTCAGGCATGAACGTACTTGCCATAGAAACCTCAGTGCCCGAGGCATCCCTTTGCCTGAGCGTCAACGGCGACACCGTTTTCTCGACAAGCTGGCACGCAGAGAGGAACCACGATGCACACCTGTTTCCGGCGCTGCAACAGGCACTGGACGCTCTCCCAGATTCGGAAAAGCTGGACTACTTGCTGGTGGGGGCCGGTCCCGGCAGCTATGGAGGGGTTCGCGTAGCTCTAGCGACCGGGGTGGGCATCACTACCGTTACCGGAGCCAGGCTTGTTGCAGTGGAATCCTGGGCTCAGCTGGCAGAGGGGGAGGCTTGTGTTGTGGCTGACGCTCGCCGCGGTGGTTGGACTGTGCGCCGCCCCGGTGGAGATATTGAAGTACTTTCCACGGAGGAACTCTTGGCTCTCCGCAACCCGATTTTCACGGTGGAAGCTGCCCGTACTCTGACAGCCCGAGGCATAGACCAGGTGCAGCGGGAAGCTCTGGTACCCTCTGCCGAGGGGCTGATACGGACATGGATGGCGCTGGATGATACTCAGCGCCGCTCGTTGCAGGAAAAGCCGGCAGAGCCTATCTACGTCCGGCCGCCGCATATCACCACATCTACTCGCAAGCCCTGGGAAATATGAGTGAGGAATCTTTTTCGAATGAGGGCTGTATCGTCCACGCCTGCCAGCGTTGCGGAGCCTGCTGCCGCTGGGAAGGAAATGTCTGCCTGACAGATGAGGATATCACGGCCATAGCCGCGTATCTGGAAATGGATGAAGTGAGTTTCATCAACGAACTTTGCCACTTACAACGCAACAGGCGGGGATTATCGCTCATCGATGCCCCGGATGGAGCCTGTATCATGCTCCAGGCAGACAACACCTGCCGGATTCAACCGGTCAAACCTCAGCAATGCAGGGATTTCCCACATAAATGGAACTTCCCCGGCTGGGAAAAACGCTGCCCTGGGTTCGGTAAACACGAGTAAGGCCACAAATGCCCCGCCGCACAATCAGCAAACAGGTTTCCCACCTGCTCTATTCCGGCCGCCGCCGACTTCTTCGCTGGCGCAGCCAGCTGGTGACGCTGCTGAACACCGCCCCACACCGCATCGCCGCACGCGATGAATCGCGCCGCGCGCATGCGGGCACCATTGCGGACTTGTTTGCCTCCATTATGTGCCAGGTTGTGGATATCGGGGTGGACAAGCTCGATACCGCCATGGATATTCTGCGTCACGATTTCCCGAACGTGGAGCATATCTGGCTGGCGGAGCGTTTTCAAACGGCCTATGAAGGTGCCTACCCCCTGCCCGCCACTCTTGCGCTGGCTGCTGCAGGCCGCACGGAAGAAGAGCGAATATCTCTGGCGCTCGAAGTATATGCGCTGCTTCTGCGTATCGGTGGTGACTTGACATCCCCCACGCTGTTCGAGGAGGTGACCTATGGGCTGAAGCTTCCCGGGGTCGCCACCATGCTGGAAAATCTGGTACACAATCCGAATACTCCTGCGCCCCGGCCTCTGGAAAGCATTTCTTTTTCGGCTTCCCCGGGTACAAATACGGTGACTCTGCCTGAAGAAGAGCAGAAAACAGCATTCCGAGCTATACGATGCGTTAATTTCCTGCTGATAGTCAATGATTCAGACGAACCTATCTCAGTGCGAGGACAGACGCTGGGCAAGGGGGGGGTGTTGCCGCTCTCATCCAGACAGACAGTAGAGCTCAACACATGCTATTTCAGCTACCGCACTATCGTGGCGCTGCTGCAGTTCTGTTATACAGGTGTGAAGCTGGTGAATTATCTTACTGTAGAGGGGGACAGGTTGTCCATGTCCCGCCTGAGGCTTCGCAACTGTTTAGCAAAGGTATCACTTGGTCTGCAGGTTGAAATCGAGGTGCTGAGACAAGATGCCGCTTTTGTACTGGAAGGGAGGGAGCTCCGAGTTGGAGAAATTGTCACCAGTTCGTACTTTACCCCCTTCCATGTGCGAGGACTGGGAGCGTTCACATTTGTTGATCTGGCCGATCTGGACACCTCGGGCAGCAGTTTCCAGCTGGATCCCGGTGAACGGAAAGTGCTGGTGACGAACCTGCCCTACATGAACCGGCCTGACGTGCTCAAACTGACCCCGGGGCTCGCTCCAGGTGTGGTGCTGGAAGTCAATTACTCCCGCAACCGTAACACCGGGACTGTCCGTGTACTGGAGGGCAGAACGCATTCAGTCACGGTACGAGGTGTCTCGGTCAGGGGAGAAGACGTTCCTTTACAGGATGGCGATTTGATAGAACTCAGCGGGGTGCAGGCTCTGCGATGCCGTTTCTCCAGCGGAGTGCTTGAGGAGGAATCCAACATTATATCCTCGCTCACTGTACGCGGCCTGACCCGGGATTTTGTGCGAGCCGGACGCGTGGTCGACAATATCGATTTCACGTTGAAACGCGGAGAAATGGCATGCATACTGGGACCGAGCGGCTCGGGCAAAAGCACCCTGCTCTCCATGCTCGCCGGGCATCTCGAACCATCGTTCGGTAGTATTTTCTACAACAGGGAACGACTTACAACCCGGGCGGCCAATCTGCGCCGGCATATAGCATTTATTCCCCGGGAGGATATTCTGGACGAGTCCATGACTGTGGGGGAGCATGTGTACCAGGCATCTGTAGCTCGCAGACCCAGACTGGCTCATGCTGACCGATTGAGGCGCGTTTCTACGGTGCTGAACTTTGTGGGAATAGGCCACCTGGCAGACCGCTCAGTAGGCAGAGCGGGAGAACGAACGATTTCCGATGGCGAACGAACGCGTCTGAATCTGGGTTTGGATCTCACCGGCACCTCGGAGGTTTTCCTGATAGACGAACCCATCAGCGGGCTGTCATCTTCCGATGCAGAGCGAGTCATAGAAACCCTGGAAAACATGGCAGAAAGCCGCATCGTCATCTGCACCCTGCATCGCCCTGCTCAGACGCTGCTAAACCGCTTCAAGAAAGTGATGGTTCTGGATGCGCACGGGCAGATGGCCTTCTGGGGCACGCCTCAGGAAATGGGTGATTATTTCCGCGGAGCAGCTCGCGAAATGCGCTTGAGGATTCCAAGAGAAGCCATTGCAGCCGGTGGAGCAGACTATGTATTTGAAGTGCTGGATGCCCCATTCCGCCGGGTAGGCAGCAGGTTGCGAGAAAACCCCGACTTGTGGCAGGAACGTTTCGAGAAGTATTCCTATCCGGGGAAATCAGCGGATTCACTCCAGGGGGAACCAGAGGAAACGCCCCGAGCAATCCCACGTCCGCAGTCCCGCACACCGCTTGAGCTATGGCGACTTTTCCGGTTATGGGTGACTCGTACCCTGCTGGCTCGCGTGCGCAGCCGCTTAGGACTGTACGCCATGCTGCTGGAAGGCCCGGTGCTGGCTGCCCTCATAGCAGGCACATTACGCGCCTCATCAGAGACTCCGTACACCTTCTACAAGTCTCTGCATATCAGTGAATACCTGTTCCTTTCGCTGGTACTGGCCATGTTTTTCGGGCTGACAGATGCCGCATGTGAGATTCTTCGGGATCGGCCTCTGCTGAGGCGAGAGAGCAACTATAAGTTGTTTACGACGGGGTATCTGACAGCAAAGGTGCTCGTTCTTACTTCCATTGCAGGCCTGCAGTGCGCTCTTTATCTTCTGGTGGGCAATGCCATACTGGGTATACACTACATGTTCTGGGACCATTTCGGGGTCATGGTGCTCACGGCGTTTGTGGGTATTGCGCTTTCTCTTATGGTGTCTGCTTTTGTCCGGCAGGACAGAACCGCGCTCAATATCGTCCCCCTGTTGCTCGTTCCGCAGATTCTGCTGGCGGGAGCTCTGGTGCGATTCGAAGAAATGAATGAGTTCAGCCCTCGCGTGCCCGACGGCATCATACCGGCAGCGGTTGAGAAAAGTCTCTCCAATCTTCGCCACCGTGTTGCTTATCAGGATGAACTTACGCACGATATCAGCAGTAAGCCAGTGCCTCTCATCGCCGAGTTCTGCCCGCTGCGCTACGCATTTGAAATGCTTTTCGTGGTGCAGACGACCCGGAACCTGTGGGATTATCAGACCAACCGCGTGGCTGAGTTGCGAGAGCAACTCAAGGAAACAGGCTCCGCAGAAGAGTTACGCTTTATCCAGCGAGCGGCTCTGGTGTTCAATGGTATGGCGGCCAATGTTTACGAAGCCAAGGAAATATTGCGCAAGGTGAGTAAGGCTGCCAGGACTCGCAATGAACAATTCCTTGAAAGCGTGCTGACCGACCAGGACGAGAGAACCGTCACATCGCACGACCAACCCGCTGAATTCTATTTTTCCAATCGCAAGCTGACTTCTATGGTGGAGGGCGTCAAGAGCGCACGCAAGGACCTGCGGTCTGACGAATACCGTGGCTATTTCCTGTCTCCGAGACAGGCACGTACGTTCGGACGGCTGGACCACGAAACGGATGAGAACTCCATTTCCACCGTTGTTCGCAATGCGGTATACCTCTTCATCATGGGGCTTGTTCCCATTCTGCTGGCTGCCTGGGGGCTTCGACGCATTGCCCGCGGTAAATAACGGCCATTCTGTGTCAATTCTGCACATTTTGCTTTTATCACGCAGCTTTGCCGTGTATAATGCACACGTGCGCAGATGCAACCGCTGCGCGCTGAGATGAGAAAATGAAAATCGTTCTTGCATACTCCGGTGGTCTTGACACATCCGTGCTCCTGGTGTGGCTCAAGGAGAAGTACAATGCCGAAATCATCGCCTACTGTGCAGATGTAGGCCAGGCAGAGGAGCTTGATGGCGTGATTGAGAAAGCACTTGCTACGGGTGCTTCCAAGTGCATCATCGGCGACCTGAAAGCTGATTTTGCAGCCAATTACATTTTCCCCATGTTCCAGGCCAACGCCGTGTATGAAGGCCGCTACCTGCTGGGCACCTCCATTGCCCGCCCCTGCATCTCCAAGGCCATGGTGGATGTCGCCATTGCTGAAGGCGCAGATGCCATTGCCCACGGCGCTACCGGTAAGGGTAACGACCAGGTTCGTTTCGAGCTTTCCATCAATGCTCTGGCTCCTCAGCTTAAGGTAATTGCCCCCTGGCGCATGAAGGAGTGGCGTGACCAGTTCCCTGGCCGTGCTGAGATGATCAAGTACGCTGAGGAGCACGGCATTCCGATTCGCCAGAGCATGAAGAAGCCCTACTCCATGGACCGCAACCTGCTGCATATTTCCTACGAGGCAGGCATTCTGGAGGATACCTGGTATGATGCCACCAAGGAAGAAGACCGCGCTATGTACGTGCTCTCCACCGCGCCGGAGGATGCACCCGATACGCCTCAGTACCTGCAGTGCTTGTTCGAGAAGGGCAACATCATCGGTCTGCAGACCGAGGGTCTTGCTGAAATCATGGCAGAAGTTGGTACCACCGCTGTGGGCGAAAAGGATGGTTACACCCTGCTCGACCCGCTTGGCATCATGCTGGTGCTCAATGCCCTTGGCGGCAAACACGGCATCGGACGCGTAGATATCGTAGAAAACCGTTTTGTCGGCATGAAGAGCCGCGGTATCTACGAGACTCCTGGTGGTACGATTCTGCTGGCTGCTCACCGGGATATCGAAACCATCACCATGGACCGCGAGGCTCAGAAGGTGCGCGATTCCCTCGTCCCCGACTATGCCGCCATGGTGTACAATGGCTTCTGGTTCGCTCCCGAGCGCGAAGCTATCCAGGCGCTCGTGACCAAGACTCAGGAAACAGTGAACGGCGAGGTGCGTCTCAAGCTCTACAAGGGCAACGTGATGTACGCCGGCCGCCGCAGTCCGAACAGCCTGTACAGCTACGCTATGGCTACCATGGAAGCTGACTACACCGAGGAAGACTACAACCAGGATGACGCCAGCGGCTTCATTCACCTGAATGGTCTGCGTCTCAAGCAGTTTGCCCGCGTAAACGGTTAAATCATTTACACAGAGAGCCGCCTCACCAGCCGGGGCGGCTCTTTCTTGTTTATATGCCCTCCACCTCCCTGCCGAAACTCTCCTACGTACTTCTCTCCCATAACCGGGAGAAGTACATCCGCGGCGCCATCGAAAGCGCCTTTGCGCAAGACTACGAGGGCGAGCTGGAATACATTTTCTCAGACGACTGCTCCACCGACCGCACTTTCGAAATCATCAAAGAATGTGTAGCCGCCTACAAAGGCAACCGCCGCGTAGTAGTAACCCAGACCCCAAAGAACCTCCACCTGGCCGGAAACACAAACCACGCGGTACAGTTTGTTACCAGCGACTGGATTGTTAGAGCTGATGATGATGATTTATCCGCAGTAAACAGGTGCTCGCTTATAGGTAACGCCATTGCTGCGCATCCTCATGCACGTTACATAACCACTGGAGTCATTCATTTTATTGATTCCGAGGAACAGATTATTCTTTCGAAATCAAAAATTATCAGTTACTCTCAATATCAATTTGAAGAAACTGACGTTCGAATTAAGCCTCTAGACAATGCACTCTTTAAGCCTGCTAAAAAGTCATACAAAGCATGGCATATGGACGTTTTTCGTAAGTTTGGAACATTACCCATACAGGGCTATTATGTTGACGATTTGACTTGTTTTTATCGAGCATCAATACTAGGCACGGGGGTGCATGTCAATCATTTCATCGGTGTATTCATGCGTGATGGCAGTGGAAATATGAGTCGGGGAGGAGATGATAATCAGCAAGGGTACATCTCTATTGTTCGACTCGAAAAATTTCATGATAAATACTACAACATAACTCTTTCCCCTATGAGAGAGCTTCAGCAAGCTCTTATCAACTACACGCAACAAAATTATATATTAAATGCTGCCGCATTTCTTGAAAGTCTAAATGCAGACATAAGGGAACGAGAGTTGCTCTGTTCATTCTGGAGGGAGGGTACATTCAATAGAATTCGGATATCTCGCAAATTAGGTTATTCGGGTATTTTTGCAGCACTTCGTTGTTTACCATTGCCAATTTTTGCATTTTTATTAGCTCTATACAGAAGACTCTTTAAAAATCGGAAATGAAATATCGAGTAGCTATTCTCTGTAATTTTCCCACGTGGTTGCTGAACTCAGAAATTCCGCAATTTCAGGGGCATTACGCAGTCTGGCTGCAAGCTCTTTATGATTCCTATCCTCAAAATGGGCCATACGAGCTGCATTGGATTTCTTTAAATAAAGATATAAAGCATTCTGTCCACTTTGAGTCAAAAAAGCAGTTTTTACACGTGATTCCGAGAGTTCGCAAGACCATCGGATTATATACAGCCTATTGTGTTGACAGATACAAGATTGCCCGTCTCCTGAAGAAGATTAATCCTGATTTGCTTCACACATGGGGTACCGAAGATTGTTATGGTCTTTGTGGAACAGATTTCAGAGGCAAGTGGCTGCATTCTGTGCAAGGTCTTCTGAAAGCCTATATGGAGCGTGGTCCGATGCCTCGATTTTTCAGGCATCACAGCATGTACGAGCCAAGAGTTCTGAAGAAATGCAAATATATCACAACTGAGTCACCGTGGGCTGCAGAACGGGTTCGTGACATTGTTCCCAGTGCCAATCCCATGCAGTTCGAATATGCTGTAGAGGAACGTTTTTTCCACCAGCAAAGGCACTTAACAGACTCTCCCACTTGTTTGTACTGCGGCACCAATACTCCCATTAAAAATCTACAATGCGCCATTGATGCTTTCTCTCGTCCTGAACTTTCCCACGTCAAGTTGGAACTGGCCGGAGTAGAACCAGGAAGTATACCAAATCTTCCTGCAAATATTGTCCCCCTCGGACGCATCTCACGAGATGCAGTTGTGGAAAAATTATCTCAGACGTGGTGTCTGGTACATCCCAGCAAGGCAGATACGGGCCCTACTGCGGTTAAGGAAGCGCGAGTCATGGGTGTACCTGTTGTCATATCAAATCAATGTGGTAGTCAGCAATACATCGACCATTGTAAATCTGGC
>JAZRBC010000152.1:0-1552 GCA_045634905.1 Akkermansia sp. | reverse complement strand
GCGCCCAGAATGGCATCTGCCAGCGCGTGGCAGAGCACATCGGCATCGCTGTGGCCGGCCAGCCCCTTGGTGGGGTGCACCTGTACACCGCCCAGCCAGAGCGGACGCTCTGTCTCGGAGAAGCGGTGAATATCGTAACCTAGTCCTACAAGAGTTATCATGAGTAATTAATGATTAGTGATTAATGGGATTGAAGAATTTCGACGAGGTCGGGAGAGTTTTGCCAGCGTGCTTCGGCCTCGGGGGTGCCGTCGTTGCTGATGCCCCGGGCGGGCAGTCCGCAATCCAGCACAGCGCGGAGGAAATCGGCATCGCGGGTATAGACGGCGCTCAGAACCGGGTCGGTATAGGTTTCCGGGGCATCAATCCGCGTGGTGCGGACACCCTGCTGCAGCAGGAAGAGGACGAGGGGCTTCATCGCGTCTACTTTTTCGCCGTGGCGCTTTGCGTTGATTTCCTCAAGCAGGTTGTGGAGAAGGTAGGCGGCGTCTTCTCCGGACTCCTGCGTCTTGTCAGAGAAATCGTATAAGCCGCTTCTGATAAATGTGCCGAGTAGCTCCACTTCTTCCCCGGAGTCAGTTCTTAAAATGGACAGGTAATGGGCGGTGCACTGTGGCGGCAGCTGGTGCTTCTGCTGGATTTCCTGCATGCGGGGCAGTAGCTGCAGCGCTTCCTGCATAGCCGCGATTCTGTCCATATTGGTGCAATGGAGGTAGGTATTCACTGCGCTGTGCAGCATCTGCAGCTGCTTGACCGGGTCTGCTGCGGCATCTGCCGCTTGAATAGCGGCAATGGCATCCTCCTGCCAGACATCGTATTCCTGCCGACCGCAGAAGAACTTGCTGAAGATCCAGAGGATGAGGATGGCGGCTATTACCAGCAGCACGCTTATTATTTTCGCCAGCAGGCGCAGGGCTTTCCAGAGCTTTTTCATGTTATTTGGCGTAGGATTGGAGGATTTCGACGATGTCGGGGGAGTTCTGCCAGAGCGCTTCGCATTCCGGCTTTTTGTCGCCATTGATACCGCTGGCGGGCAGGCCGCAATCCAGCACGGCGCGGAGGAAAGCGGCATCGCGGGTGCGCACGGCGGTGAGCACGGCATCGGTGGATTTATGCCAGTTCCACAGGTCGGGCCAGGTGGTGCGGGCTCCCTGCTGGAGCAGGGAAATGACGATGGGCTTGAGCTGCTGCACTTCGGAGCCGTAGCGGTGCCAGTCGATGAACTCCAGCATATCGCAGAGCAGGGTGCTTGCGTAGTCTCGGGCGTCTCGGTCGGAATTGGCAGAAAAATCGTAGATGCCGCTTTGCACGTGGGCTGCCAGACAACTGAAATCCCCCTTCGCTTCGTCGAACATGAGACAGAGTCCACGGTTCGGTGCCGCTTTCGGCAGCTTGTGCTCCTGCTGTAGCTCGCGGATGCGGGGTGCCATAGCGGCGGCCAGGTCGAAGGTGTTGAACGGTTGCCTGATGCCGGCTTCCACATAGGCCTGGCTGGCGCGCAGCCTGTATTCTATCTCTTGTTGCGGAGATTCGGCGTTTTCTGCTGCTATTT
>JAZRBC010000151.1:0-8561 GCA_045634905.1 Akkermansia sp. | reverse complement strand
CCTTGCCGATACCGGTAATGTGCAGAATATCCTCACGACGATTTGCAATGTTTTGATTAAGCAGCCCATCACGGCACTTTGTGCAGTAGGTGCGTTCATTTTTCTGCTGATGAGTTCCGGGCAGGGGGTGCTTTTCTTCGTCAACCTGCTATTCATCGGTCTGGCGGCCTGGCCCATCTGGGAGTTCGGTAAGCGTATTTCCACCAAGTCTCAGCGTGCCCAGCAGGGGCTGGGTAAATTGAATACGGCGGTGCAGCAGAATCTGGAAAATCAGCGTGAAATCCGTGCTTATGCCATGGAGGAGCACGAAATTGAAGGCTTTAAACGTGACTCGCTGCATTTATGCACGAATCAGGTGAAGCTGGTGAAGTACCAGAAAGCTCTGGTGCCGGTAATGGAGACGGTTACAGCCTTAGCTCTGGCTTTTCTTCTGGTCCGCGGGCGTCTGTGCGGCCTGGAGCTGACCGATTTCATGGCGATTGCCGCATCTCTGTTCTTCACCTTTGATTCCATGAAACGGGCCGGTACCGCCTGGAACCGCTTCAATGAAGCCCAAGGTGCCTTGAAACGTCTCAGTGAGGTGCTGCTGGAACCGAATACCATCCCCCAGCCGGAAAATCCGCAGTCCTTTGCCGGACGTGTGAAGGGCGAAATCTGTTTTCACCATGTGAACTTTGCGTATGAGCCTGGCAAGCCGGTTCTTCGTGATATCAATCTGACCATTCCTGCGGGTCAGGTGGTGGGACTGGTAGGCCCCAGCGGTTCGGGCAAGACGACGTTTGCCTCGCTGATTCCTCGTTTTTATGAGGTGACGGGGGGTGCCGTTACGGTGGATGGCATAGACGTGCGGGACCTTCGCTCGCAGGAACTCCGCGGGCAGCTTTCACTGGTGGGACAGCAGGCGCTCCTTTTTGCCGGCACCATTCGTGAGAATATACGCCTGGGCCGCATGACGGCGAGTGATGCTGAGGTGCTGTCGGCCGCGGATTCTGCTGCGGTAAGCAAGTTCCTGCCGAACCAGCCCAGGGGGATTGATACCGAACTGGGGCAGGGCGGTGCCGGGCTTTCCGGCGGGCAGCGCCAGCGAGTGGCTATTGCGCGCGCCTTTGTGAAGGATGCTCCCATTCTGATTCTGGATGAGGCTACCGCTTCTCTGGATGCCGAGAGTGAACGCGAAATTCAGGAAGAACTGGACAAACTGGCTCAGGGACGCACCACACTTATCGTGGCGCACCGCTTCAGCACCATCCGCAATGCCCACCGGATTCTGGTATTCGATGCCGGGCGTATTGTGGGTGACGGAACTCACGATGAGTTGTATGAGGGCTGTCCGCTGTACAAGGAGCTGTACGACCGCCAGGGGATAGAATAAGATGCATCACAAAAAAGCCGGAGTATCTGCTCCGGCTTTTTTGTGCTTATCTGTGATGCTGGTGCTCCCTTCGATGCTTTTCCGGCTTCCGGTAATCGTGTTTTCGATGCTGTTTGCGTTCATGGTTGCGGCGTTCCTCGGCGCGGTTGCGGCGGCGTTCGTCCTGCTTGTAATCTCCGTAATCCCTGGCGGCATCCAGAATCTGGCCGATGGTGGAGTTGTTGTCCTGCGCAATTCCGGGAGCGAAATACCCGGCTGCGATAAATAAGAGAATCAGAGTCGTTTTCTTGAACATGGAGGGTGTGACTCCGCATGCCCTGAACTTGTGAAGAAACAGCTATTTCAGGAGAGCTTTCGCTTCTTCGGCCTGTTCCCGGGGCAGGTTCAGGAATCCCTCCGGGGAATGGTCGGGGCCGTCTGCATCGGCCGTGCTCACGTATTCAAAGACGAGGCTCCGGGTGCCATCCAGGTGGTAAATGTCTTCTTTTATCATGCCGGGGCTGATGTGCCAGCTGCAGGTGCGGGCTGGCAGCGGCCCCAGCTTTGCCCGGTGCCGGATGGCTCGCTGCGTGGTGATGAAATAGGTGGTGCGCCGCTCCAGCTCCCGGAATACCCAGGGCGCGATGACGAATGGCAAAGCAAGCAGCCGCCACACCGCATAATCCGGGTTCACCAGGAGACACCAGGCAAGGGCAGCACCCCAGAAGCTTACGCAGGCAGTAATACTGAGCTTCGCGCGGGGGTGCCCGCGCCACCGGATTTCCTCACCTGGCTGGAGCCGGGGTTGCATTTACGCCAGCGTGGTACGCATGCCCAGCGTGGTGAGCAGGGCAGTAAAGCGGGAGTAGTCGCTTTCGCGATCAGCAGAGACCAGGGCAAACTGGTACTCGCCCATGCGGGCATCTTCTGCGGCGGCATTGCGCAGGCGGAGCTGGATGACTTCTTCCGCATCGGTCTGGCGACCGCGCAGTCGGGCTTCCAGTTCGGCGGAGGGAACGTGGATGTACACATCGGCATAGGCGCGGCGGATGATGGTATCGTCGCACGCGCGGATACTGGCAGCCCCTTGCACATCGATGTCCATGACCACATTCTTACCAGCCAGCAGGAGGTCAATGATATCGCTCTTGAGTGTGCCGTAGCTGTTGCCGTGCACGGTGGCGTACTCCAGGAACTCGCCGGCAGCTACTTTGGCTGCGAAGTCTTCTGGAGTGAGGAAGTGGTAGCCCACGCCATTCTGCTCGCCGGGGCGGGGCTGGCGAGTGGTGCAGGAGATAGAGTAGGAGGTGAGCCCATCCTTTTCGGCTCGGCGGCAGAGGGTGGTCTTGCCGCTGCCGGAAGGTCCGGATACGATAAGAAGGGAACCAAGCATACGAATGTAGAATTTTGGATTTTGAATGTTGAATATGTTGTCCGAAGTTATTCGATGTTCTGCACCTGTTCGCGGATTTTCTCCAGTTCGGTCTTGGCGGAGACGACAAGCTGGGCGAGCTCGGCATCGTTGGCCTTGGAGCCGGTGGTGTTGAGCTCTCGGAAGATTTCCTGGCAGAGGAAATCGAGAGTGCGGCCCACGGGTTCGGCTTTCTCGCAGATGGCTTCGAACTGGTTGAGGTGGGATTCAAGACGGGTCATTTCCTCGGACACATCGCAGCGGTCTGCGAAGAGTGCGATTTCCTTGATGATTCGCTCGTCATCCGCCGGGAGGGGCAGGCCGCTTTCGGCCAGGCGCTTGAGGAGTACCTCGCGGTGGCGTGTGGCTACGCCAGCTGCGCGGGCCATCAGGTCGCTGCGGAAGCTGCGCAGGGTGCCGATGCGGGCAAGAAGATCGCGTTTCATATTAGCGCCCTCCTGCGCGCGCAGGGAAATGAAGGCATCGAGCGCCTCGCGCAGCGCCGGTTCGAGCGCGACCGTCACGCTTTCGAGCGGGAGTTCGGTTTCGCTTTCCTCGGCGATGATGCCGAGGCGCAGCAGAGCGTCCAGCGAGGTATCGACCTTGCGGCCAAGGACGGACTCCGCATCGCCAAGTGCGGCGGTGAGTGCCGCGAGTTTATCATGGTTCAGCGCCAGCGGAGCAGTGGTTCCGGGAACCTGCTGCAGGGAGATGGTGACATTGACCCGCCCGCGGGAAACAGCTGCTGCCACAGTGTCGCGCACAGTGGTTTCGAGCGCCGCCCAGGCGCGAGGCAGGGAAACGGCTATTTCTGCTTGCTTGCGGTTGACACCGCCGATTTCTACCCGGATGGAGGAACCACCCAGGGGAGCCGTGGCGGCTCCGAATCCGGTCATGCTGTTCATAACGTGTTATTACCGATGATGTTGAGAAGATGAGAGTCGAGGGTGAGGGCTTCGTTTACATTGAAGTTGAGGTCGGTGCGCAGAGCTTCCAGGGCGCGCATGCGCCGCAGCAGGTCTGCCACCGGGCGCGTGGATAATGCGGTGATTTCCGGGGTGAGCGGTTGCACATCCGGCGCATGAGAGGCCAGCAGCACCGCCTGACCGAGACAGAGCGAAAGCAGCTCCAGCATCTGTTCGCGTTCTGCCAGATATTCGGTTTCAATGAGTGCTGCAGTGGCATCCTTCTGCCGGGCTTCCCAGTCGCGTATATCTGTCCCTTCGGAGATGGCCTTGGCCTCTGCCTTGATGGCCGCAGTGAGACGTTTGGTTATCTGCTCCTTACGCTCGGTAAGCATCGCCTGAAAATCGGAACGAAGCGCCAGGGCCGCCACATCGGAGCCCATGAGCGGCAGCGCTGCCGCTACCGCCGGCAGGAATGCCTGCTGGGCTTCGGAGAGACGCAGGGCATTGCCTGTTTCTCGCAGGGGAACCCGCACGCAGCGAGAGAGGATGGTGGTGAGCAGCCGGCTGGGTTGCTCGGTAATGAGGATGATGACTGTCTGCGGGGGTGGTTCTTCCAGCGTTTTCAGGAACGCATTGGCTGCTTCCTCCATCATTCGGTCTGCTTCCAGGATGATGACCAGTTTGGTTTCACCCTCAGCCGCACGCAGCGCCAGGAAGGGCTCCACTCCACGGATATCCTCGATGAGAATCTTCCGGCTCTTTGAGCCGGGACGTAACACCCGGCACATGGGGTGGCGCAGGGTTTCGAGCGCATCGGCACGTGCACCGTTCAGCTCAGCGGCCAGATTCAGGGCGAGCTGGTGCGTACCCGCAGCAGGACTGCCGGTGAGCAGCAGCGCATGGGGAAGGCGTCCGCTCTGCTTTGCATGCGTGAGCAACCGGTGAGCTTGTTCCAGACTGAAAGACATGGGAATGGTGGTTTACTTTTCGGGGTAGGAACCGAGCACCTTGAAGACGGGGCATTCCGCCTTGAGTTCGGCCAGGCAGCTGCGCAGCGGTTCTTCGCTTTCGTGCCCCTCCACGTCGATGTAGAAAAGGTATTCCCACGCGGTGTCGCGTGTGGGGCGCGAGTCGAGGCAGTGAATATTGATACCGTGGTTGCGGAAGTGCTCCAGCACTTCTACCAGGGCACCCGGGCGGTGCGGTACGGTGAAACAGATGGTGGTGCGGTCAAGTCCGCTGGGGCGGGTGCTCTGGGTGCCGATGACCACGAAGCGGGTGGTGTTGGTGGCTATGTCCTGAACCTGCGCCGCGAGTACCTCGAGCCCGTGGAGACTGGCTGCCAGGGGACTTCCCAGGGCAGCTGCGCCATCTGCTGCTTTTTCAACGGCCAGCCGGGCGGCGGCCGTGCTGCTGGCTGTGGGAATCTGGTCCGCATGCGGGTAGTTCTGCTGCAGCCACTGGCTGCACTGCCCCAGCACCTGCGGGTGGGAGTAGATGGTGCGGATATCCTTGGCTGGTATGTTTGCCATGAGGCAGTTGTGCACGCTCTGGTGCACCTGGGCGCAGATGCGCAGGTGGGTGTGGGCAAAGTAGTCCATGGCCTGCACCACGTTGCCATGGGTGCTGTTTTCCAGCGGAATCACACCGTAGTTCACTTCGCCGCGTTCCACTGCGGTAAAGATGTGAGCAAAGGACGAGTAGGGAACAAGCTCCACGCTGTCGCCGAAACGGCTGAGCGCTGCCTGATGGCTCCAGGTGCCTTCCGGTCCCAGGTAGCCGATGCGCATATTTCCCTCCAGATGGAATGAGCAGCTTACAATCTGCCGCCAGATGCTCAGCAGGCTCTTTTCCGGCAGAACTCCGGCGTTCAGTTTGAGAAGCTTTGAAATGAGAGCGCTTTCCCGCTCCGGCACAAAAGTGGGAGCTCCATCGGCATGCTTGATTTCACCCACCTGGTGCACGCAGGCGGCGCGTTGTTTCAACAGCTCCACCATCTGCGCATCAATGCCGTCTATCTGCTCTCTCAGCTTGTCCAATGTCATACCCGTGCGCGTATTGTAGCACAGCCTTGCAGAGGGTTCAATCCTGATTTTGATTTTCAGCTTCGCAGGGGGCGGAATCAGCCCCGAAAAAGGGGGGCATGAAAGCTGAATTTGCTTGACTCGCGGGGTGGCTTGTGTATAGTTACAGAGTACTCGCATCTTGTTCTATGAAATTGAGACACACTCAAAAACTCTCTTCCTCTTCCTGCAAGCGCCCGAAGAAGGGCTTCGCGTTGATTGCGACTCTGACTCTTATGATGCTGCTGGCTATGCTGGCGGTGGCAATCATGGCCATGGCTGCTTCGCAGAACCGCATAGCCTTGCAGACCATGCTGCAGGCCGAGGCCCGTCAACAGGCTCTGGTGGGGCTGGATGCCGCCATTGGTGAACTGCAGGTGGAGCTTGGTCCTGACCAGCGCGTGTCTGCTTCTTCCGGTATTATCAGCGAGAGCGAGGGCAGCACCGCCCAGCACCTGCTCGGTGTGTGGAACAGCTGGGATGGCCCCATCTACGGACGCAGCGTTTCCGGCCACGGCAGCAAGATTTCCGGCACCTATTCCCGCGGACGTGCGGATATGTTCCGCCGCTGGCTCATCTCCAGCCGCGATATGAACAGCACCCGCAGCATGAATGCAGCTAACCAGCTCTGCACCCGCGCGCCCGGCCGCCGCATCTGCCTGGTGGGTGAGGGTACTCTGGGTAAGTCTCTTTCTGCTCAGCACTATGTGTATGCCGACCTGCTGAGCATGCCTGCCACGGGTAAGAATGAAGCCTGTTTTGCCTGGTGGGTGGGCGGCGAAAATCAGAAGGCCAAGGTATCTGTGCAGAATCGCAAGGAAACGGATGATGTGTACGAGATGCTTCACCGCACCTGGGATACACCTGCTCCCCGCTTTGTTGATAACCGAGACCTTGATTTCCTGCAGGGCGATATCGAGGAACCGGCCCGTCTGGTGACCCTGGCCTCGCTTCCGCTTGTGGGCTCCTCTTCCCAGGCCGCCGGTATGCCTTATTTCTTTGATGTGACGACCACCTCGTATTCGCTTCCTATCAATGTGAGCATGGGTGGCTTCAAGCAGGACCTCTGCCTGCTGCTCAACAAGAAGAGCCTGAAGAACACGGATTTCGCTGCTCGCAGCGACCAGGACTGCCCGCTGGTCGAGAACCAGGATACTCCGCAGGGCACGGAGAGCAACATGCCCATCGGCTCCTGGCAGAATCTGCATGCTTATTACAACTGCTGGCCGAATGGCGAAGCGAAGGATGACAAGAACTTTACGGCCCGCCTGCTGGGAAATGCCGGCAAGGCCTATACCCGCATGAGCGGCGCCGCATTTGATTCCCGTCTTCAGTATGCGAAAGATATCAATACTGCGGCTGGCAGCGGCGATGGTCAGACATTCTTCGATACTCGCGCCCAGATGGAAGAAGGCAGTGATTCTGCAGGTTATGCCCGCACTCCGGTCATGCTTGCTTTCGTTTCCAACTTCGGTCTGGTGACGACCCCCACGGATAAGATGGCGGGTGAGGATGTGACCTATGACCTGGACATGTGCTTTGCTCCTATGTTCCTGTGGTGGAACCCCTATAACGTGCCGATGCGTGTGCGCGGCCGCCAGCTCTGGGCACAGTCCCTGCCGTATAAGACGACGTGGATTGATACCTACTGCGTGCAGGAGACCAACACATGGAAATACGGCTGGAACAACTACCTGATGCAGCAGAACCGCTACGGTCAGGACTTCGGTGACTATTTCCTTGCATCGGCAGGTGATGCCAACGGTGATATTGTCTTTGAACCTGGTGAGGTGTTGTTCTTCTCTCCCGGCAAGGCACGTGTGTCGTCCGATTACAGCAAGCCCTTCTCGAATCCCTGGGTGCCCGGTTACAACCCGAGTTCGGTATCCGGGTACAAGGCCCGCTTCTATTCCGGCCGTGCAGCCAGTGCCGGCGATGCAGCCGGTGTGCCTACCCAGACCAATATTGACAGTGGCAAGTTCTATGTGAAGCTTCGACTGGGGCAGGGTAACCCGGAAGGAACCCGCTCTGACGGTTACTGGTTTGCACCTCGCCGGGCAGAGTGTCTCACCGTGTTTGCCGGCTATGCCGGTGCAGGACAGGCAGATGGTGCCGATACAGCTAATAACAAGAAGGGTATTTCCCCGCAGCGTTACGTGCTGGGCTGGTATGATCCCCAGGCAATGAACGAGGAGCAGACTCAGTTCTGCGGCGGTTCCGATTCTGAGTGGAAGACAGACGGTTCTCAGGAAGACCCGGATGTTCCCTACTACATCGGTGCCGTGGGTGTGGTGGCTAAATCCGCCGGTTCACACACGAACTCCGTTCTGTTCCCCGGCGACTACCGTACCAAGCTGTGGCAGCACTCCAGCCCGGCCTTCTGGGGCGGTGCTATCACAAACCCCGATGACCAGATGCGTAAGTACCATCCGTATCAGCTTGCCGCTCTGCGCGTGAGTGCCGGTATGGACAGTGCTCCCATGGACAATATCGGACGCAATGGTTTCCTGGGTATCACCAGTGAAGGTGAGCAGGTTTCGTATGCCTCTGTGCTCGAGCTTCCGGTGCATCCTCCGTTCTCTCTTGCCGGTTTTGCCGGTATGCGTCTGCAGCCCGGTTGGTATAAGACTGAATCGTCTGGTGATTTCCTGACTCAGGGTGCCCTGCGTCGCATGCAGTACCAGGCTGGTGTGCCCGGTGTGGGTATCGGTAATGCCTTTGCAGACCCCTGTCTGCCTGCGGATGATGTGTATACCTACTTCCAGAGCAACCTGGAAGCCAGCCAGCTGGCTTCCAACAGCAAGTTGTTCGGCGATTTCTTTGACCAC
>JAZRBC010000150.1:0-6763 GCA_045634905.1 Akkermansia sp. | reverse complement strand
TTTGCCGCTCATATCGGTGAGCACGCGGCACCGGGTGTAGCCGAGCTGCTGCATGATTTCGCAGGTGGCGGGCCCCTGGTCGTGGCCTACTTCGAGCATGACCAGGGCGTGCGCGGCCAGGTGGGGCAGCGCGTCCTTCAGGAAGCGGCGGACGATGTCGAGGCCGTCTGCGCCGCCGTAGAGGGCGGTGGCGGGGTCGTGCTGCACCTCGGCAGATACTTCTTCACCTTCGGGGACGTAGGGGAGGTTGGCCAGGACGAGGTCGAAGCGGCCTTCGGGGGGCTGCACGGCACCTTCGGCGGGGGTGTCCCAGGCGGAGAAGAGGTCGCTGCGGTAGGTTTTCACCCGCGCGCCGAGGGCGGTGGCGTTTTCGAGGGCGAGGGAGAGGGCGGCTTCGGAGATATCGGCCATGACTACCTCGGGCGCCTGGCGGGCGAGTTCGAGGGCGAGAGTGATGCCGATGATGCCGCTGCCGCAGCCCATGTCGAGCACGCGCATGCCGGGGCGGCGGGGAGACATCTGGAGGGCGAGCTCGACGAGTTCCTCGGTTTCCGGGCGGGGGATGAGGGCGCGGGAGTCGGTGCGGAATTCGCGGCGGTAGAATTCAGTGCTGCCGAGAAGGTGCTGCAGGGGCACGCCCTGGCCGCGCTGGCGGAGGAGCTCCCGCAGGGGGGTGAGCTTTTCTTCGGGCAGGGGGTCTTCGTAGTGGAGGTAGAGCCAGGTTTTGTTGCACCCGAGGACGTGGACGAGGAGGCTCTGCATGGAGTGGCGCGCGCCTTCGACCCCGCGGGTTTCGAGGTAGGCGGTGCCGGTGCTGAGTATTTCCTGAATGGTCTTCATGCTTACTTGAGTTCGTGCATGCGTTCTTCCATTTCGACGTGCTGCATGCGCGCGATGACCTCTGCCAGGGCACCGGTGGTGATGACGAGGTCGAGGTTGTACGCGGTGTAGCCGATGCGGTGGTCGGTGAAGCGGTTCTGGGGGAAGTTGTAGGTGCGGATTTTTTCCTCGCGGCCGCCGGAGCCGATGAGGGCGCGGCGCTGTGCGGAGTAGGATTCCTGGGCCTCGCGCTGTTTCATTTCGAAGAGGCGCGCGCGGAGGATGCGCATGCCGGTCTCTTTGTTCTTGAGCTGGGAGCGTTCGTTCTCGCAGCGGACCATGATGCCGGTGGGGAGGTGGAAGATCTGGACGGCGGATTCGGTGCGGTTCACGTGCTGGCCGCCGGCGCCGCCGGCGCGGCAGGTTTCGATGCGGAGGTCTTCCGGGCGGATTTCCACGTCCACTTCCTCGGCTTCGGGGAGCACGGCGACGGTGGCGGTGCTGGTGTGGATGCGCCCCTGGGTTTCGGTGGCGGGCACGCGCTGCACGCGGTGCACGCCGCTTTCGTATTTGAGGTAGCGGAACACCTCCTCGCCGGAGATGCGGGCGGTCACTTCCTTGAAACCGCCTATGTCGTTGGGGCTGGCATCCAGCAGCTCGAAGCGCCAGCCGCGGGTTTCGGCGTAGCGCTGGTACATGCCCAGCAGGTCTGCGGCGAAGAGGGCGGCTTCATCTCCGCCGGTGCCGGCGCGGATTTCGACGAGGGCATCGCGGTCTTCGGTGGCATCGCGCGGGAGGAGGCTGTACTGAATCTGCTGGGTGAGGGGCTGGACCCGGGGCTCGAGGGCGGCGAGCTCTGCGGCGGCGAGCTCGGCCATTTCGGGGTCATCTGCCGCGGCGGCGGCCAGCTCGCGGTTTTCCTCGATCTGCTGCAGGCAGGATTGGAGGCTTGCCCAGTCTTGCAGGAGTTCCTGGGTGCGGCGGTGCTCGCGCATGAGCTCACCGGCGCGCTGCCGGTCCTCGAACAGGGCGGGGTCGGCTATCTGCGCCTCCAGCTCTGCGAGGCGCTGGCGGCGCTTCTCTATCAAAGGGGCATAATCCATAACGTGCGGCCCCATTCTAGCCTACCGGCCGCGCGCGCGCAAGCGCAATCTGTGTGCAGTTAGTACATAATTTGTGCTTGCCAGCCGCGGTGCAATGTGGTAAAAGTGACTCCGCAGCCCACGCTGGCTGCGCCCACTTTGTGTGGTCTCGTGGTGTAAAGGTAGCACTAGGGATTTTGATTCCCTCTGTCTAGGTTCGAATCCTGGCGAGACTAGCAATGCGAATCTCCTGACTGCTGAAAATAAGGCGGTCAGGAGATTTTTTTCAACGGCTTTGAAGATTTTTTGAAGATTTTTAACGGCGACGGCGGCTTGTCACGCCATAGCTTTAGCGACGGCGGCGACGGGCCGCCAGTCCACAGAGCGCAAGGATGCTGAAGGTTGCGGTGGCGGGCTCGGGTGGGGGGTGAATGTAGAAAGTAGAATTTTGAATCTTGAATGTTGGATGTGTAAAGTTTCCTGCGCCAAAGGCGCAGGAAATTCTGTATATTCTACATCCAAAATTCAAATCTCTACACCTTTGAGTCTGAATTTTGCGCGGATTTCTTAATTATGCCAACGCTTTTTGTAGAGTAGTTTGCGGGTCGTCAGCGTAGCGGGATTTTGAGGCCGGAGGGCGTAGACGGAAGCCCCGAACCCCGGGTTAGCTCCCCACAAAAACAACCAGAGCCCCGAACGTAGTGAGTGGGCGGCAGCCCGCCACGGCAGCCCGCCACGGCGGCTTGTCCCGACGAAGTTTCAGCGTAGACGGATGGGCGTGAGCCCGGAGACGGGAAGCTGTGGTTTCACAATAAGCCGCGGCCTCCCTGCCACCCCTCCACGTTGGTCGGGGTTCCGTTTGTTTTTTTATTCCAAACCCAGAGTTCCGCCGCTGACGCGGCTCCACTCTGGGCTATGGTTATACCGCCCTCCGGGCTCAAAATTCCGCTCGACGTGGGCTCGCGGTGAAATGGCAGCACTTCGTTCTGCAGTGAAATTTCTCGTTGCTCAATGAAATTGCAGGCGCGTCTGCTGTGAAATGGAGCAGCTGCCGCTGCTCAGGGATGTGGAGGGAGGGGTGGCATAAATAAAAACACCCTGCCGCGGAGAGAGGGCGGCAGGGCGCAGATAGCAGGAATATGAAAAAACTGTTTCCCGGGGAAGAGAGAGGGGGTTACTCTTCTTCTTCTTCTTCCTCTTCTTCCTCAGAGGGTTCTTCCTCGTCGGTGGTTTCTTCCTCTTCTTCGTCAGAAGTTTCTTCCTCGTCGGTGGTGGTTTCCTCTTCATCGGAGGATTCCTCATCGGTGGTGTCTTCTTCTTCGTCGTCGGAGGAGGAGGTGGTGGTGTCCTCATCGGAGGCGGGTTCCTCGTCGGCGGCAGCAGCGGCAGCAGCCTTGGCGGCAGCAGCGGCGGCTTCCTGAGCCTTCTTGGCGGCTTCGGCAGCGGCGCGTTCCTGCTCAATCTCAGCGAGGGTCTTGGGCTTGGAGACGAGGTACTTGTCCTCGGTCAGGCCGTTGGCCTTGCGGGCTTCGATGCGGTAGTTGTCGTACCCGGCTTCAGCGAGGTAGGACATGATGGCATCGGAAAGGGCGCGGCGGTCCTTGGTGTCGCAGACGTACATCTTATAAGCACCTACGTAGGGGAGGTCCCAGGCGGCAACGCCGTCGCGCGGGATGAGGAGGCCTACGAGGTTGGCCTTACCATCTGTGCAGATACCCCACACGCGCTGCTGGCCGTTGGGGGCGGTCATGGCGATGTAGTACTGGGGGTAGGCGTAGGAGAAGTTCTTGACGGTGGAGTCGCGGAGCCACATGCTGAGGGCGCGGGCCACGTTATCGGGCATGGGGCCGGCTTCTGTGCAGAGACGGTGCTTGGGGGAGGCGGCGTCGTTGTAGCTGAAGATGGTCACGTTGGAGCTGCTGCTGAGCTGCTGAGCACGGGCCTCTGCCGGGGAGGTAGAGGAGCAGGAGCTGACCAGGGTGGCCGCGGCGGCGAGACCGCAGGTCAAGGCGATGCGTTTGAAGAGATGGAAATGTTTCATGTCGTTTCGTTGCTCCTCATTCTAGCTAATCCGGAAGGTAAAAGACAAGCAAAAATTTACATTTTTGACAAAAAAATGCGATTTAGCGCGTAAAGGGAGAGGCTGAGGGGTATTTTTTGAGTATGCAGGGGCAGAATGAGCTTGACGGTGCGCGCGCGGATGTGCAGAATATGACGAGTATGATTTTTTATCCCGCTTTTCGTCAATTTTCTGGATGCTGCACCGCGGTTCTGGCCCTGGGTTCGGCTATGTTTCTGAGCTCCTGTGAGGAGAAGGAATTGAAAGCGCCTGCGCCCAAGGCACCTGAGGCTGCTGCAGAGGCAGCGCCGGCTGCGGATGCTGCACCTGAGGCGGCAACTGCCGCGCCGCAGATGAGCGCTGCGCAGGCGGCGCTGTTCGACTACGCGGTGTATACGCTGGGGCAGAAGGTGACGAGCCCGGATGCTTTCCCGGAGCTGAACACGATGACGAAGGAGATGCTGGAGCTCATGCAGGCATATTACGCTGAGCTGCAGAAGGGTGAGCCGAGCGAGGAGCGCGCCCGCCTGGCGCTGCAGATTGCCAGCACCACCCGCGACCTGGGCGCTTTCTCGAAGGCCTACGGCGAGTATGAAACGGCGATGAAGGAGCTGGAGGCGCTGAGCGAGGAGCAGCGCGCCACCCCGGCCTGCCAGCGCCTGCTGAGCGGCTGCAACAACGGTATGGGCGTGTGCCTGCTGGCGCAGGGCAAGGCTACCGAGGCGCTGGCCAAGTATGAGGCCGCGCTGGAGATTGACAAGGCGCAGTTCAACGCGGTGGCTCCGGTGGGCGGCGGCGAGCTGCCGGAGGGCGAGGTGGACCCCGCGGTTTCTCGCGCGGCCACGGACCTGCTGGATTCCTACCGCTGCCTGGGCGACTGCCACCGCGCGGTGGATGACCCCGAGGAGGCCCGCTCCACGTACGTGGCGGGGCAGGAACTGGCGCAGCGCCTGAAGCGCCTTTCGTCCGATATGTCCATTTCCTTTGCAAAGCTGCTGACCTCGCTGGGTAATCTGGATAACTCGCTGGGCAAGCCGCAGGAGGCGCTGGGCGCCTGGGTGATGGCGGCCAAGATCTGCCAGAGCCTGAATGCCAGCAGCCCCAAGCTGGAGGTGAAGGCGGAGACGAAGCGCTGCTTCGAGGCGCTGGTGCCGGCCATTAATTCTGTGGGTTCGCAGCTGCAGGCTGCACAGCAGGAGTCCGAGAAGAAGGCCGAGGAGGATAAGGCAGCTGCCGAACAGGCGGCTGCTGAGCAGGCAGCCGCCGAAAAGGAGGCTGCCGGGCGCCTGGCCGCCGAGCAGAAGGCTGCGGAAGAGAAGGCCGCCGCGGAAAAGGCTGCCCAGGAGGCCGCCGAGAAGCGCGTGCGCAACCGCCGCCGCCGGAACTAACCCCCACGCACATTTCCCGGCCGGTGGCTCAGTTTCTGATTTCACAGCAGGCGCTGGAGCGCAACGCACGCATGCTGCAGCAGGTGGCGGCGGATTCCGGCGCGCACCTGCTGGTGGCGCTCAAGGCGTTTTCCACCACGGCGGGGCTGGCGGCGCTGCGGCCGTATGCGGCGGGGTGCTGCGCCTCCGGTTTGTACGAAGCGCGCCTGGGGGCGCGCCACCTGGGCGGGCACGTGGCGGTGTATTCCCCGGCCTACCGGGAGGCAGAGCTGGCGGAGCTGCTGGAGTTTGCGCACCATATCGATTTCAACAGCCTGCCTCAGTGGCAGCGCTGGCGCGCCACCTGCCTGGCGCACCCGCGGGTGCAGAGCGGCGAGCTGCAGCTGGGGCTGCGCATCAACCCCTGCTACTCGACCGGGCACACCGCGATTTATGACCCCTGCGTGCCGGGGTCCCGCCTGGGAATACCGGCAGAGCAGCTGCAGGGAGCGGACCTGAGCGGGATTTCCGGCCTGCACTTCCACACGCTGTGCGAGCAGGGGGCGCAGGAGCTCATTGATACCTTCCGCGCGTTTGAGAAGCAGTGCGGCCACCTGCTGGCCAGCCCGCACATGCGGTATCTGAACCTGGGCGGCGGTCACTGGATTACCAAGCCGGACTACGACCGCGCCGCCCTGGTGGCGCTGCTGCGCGAGATACGCGAGCTGTACCAGCTGGAGGTCTACCTGGAGCCCGGCGAGGCCTGGGCCATACACACCGGGGTGCTCCGCGCCACGGTGCTGGACGTATTTGAATCCCTGGGCTACCACCACGCTATACTCGACGTGAGCGCCAGCGCCCACATGCCCGATGTGCTGGAAATGCCCTACCGGCCGGAGGTGTACGCGGTGCACCCCGGAGGAAGCGGGGTGCCGGCGGTGGTGCTGCCGGGCGAGTGCTACGCCCCCGCAGGCGAGCCCGGCGAGCGGCCGCATACCTACCGCCTGGGGGCACCCACCTGCCTGGCGGGCGATGTGATTGGCGATTTCTCCTTTGACCACCCCCTGAGCGTGGGCGATACGCTGGTGCTGGACGATATGAGCCACTACACCATCGTGAAAACCACGCATTTCAACGGCGTGCCCCACCCGGATATTGCCCTGCTTGCGGCAGATGGCAGCGTTTCCACCGTCAGGCACTTCACCTACGCCGATTTTGAGCAGCGCCTGGGCTGATTTGTTTTTTTCATTTGCCTGAGCGAGGCGTGGTAAGTTGGAATTTGGCGATGAACTTCATCGGAGCACGGGACTTCAGTCCCGATTAAACTCTCCGTGATTTACGGGACTGAAGTCCCGTGGTCCGATGAAGTTCATCGCCAAATTCCAACTTACCACGCCTCGCTCAGGCAAATGAAAAAACAAATCAGCCCAGGCGCT
>JAZRBC010000149.1:0-14651 GCA_045634905.1 Akkermansia sp. | reverse complement strand
TTCTTGCTGAGATGGGGCATGGTGATGAAATCGTCATTTCCGATGCCCATTTCCCGGCTCACACCTTCTGCAACACCGTGGTGCGCGCCGATGGTCTGGGCGCAGATACCCTGCTCAAGGGCATCATCCCCCTGTTTGAGCTGGACAGCTACGCCACCCCCGTCATCATGATGGAAGCCGTGCCGGGCGATACGCTCGACCCCGCCGTGGAGGCCAAGTACCGCGCCGCCATGGGCTACGAAGGCACCATCGAACGCGTGGAGCGCTATGCTTTCTACGACCGCGCCAAGCAGGCCTACGCCTGCGTCATCAGTGGCGAAACCGCCAAATACGGCAACATCATCCTCAAGAAGGGTGTTACGCCCATCTGCGACTAATGTACCGCATCTGCAAAAGCATCGAGCTGGAAAGCGGCCACCTCCTTTCCAAACACCCCGGCAACTGCCAGTTCCCGCACGGGCACACCCGCAGCGTGGAGCTTGTGTTTGCCGCCGAAACACTCGATGAAAACGAGATGGTCATGGATTTCAAGGCCATCAAGGAGATGATGGGAGCTTTCCTCGAGCAGTTCGACCACGCGCTGTGCATGAACACCGCCGACCCGAACTTCGAGAACTTCCGCGCCATTTACGGCGACCGCATCATCCCCTTCGACCAGGGTGACCCCACCAGCGAGGCCATGGCCCGCGTCGTGTATGAACACGCTGCAGCCGCCCTGGCCCGGGCACAGGCCGGCGAAGGCACCTACCCGGTGCGCCCCTGTGTGCGGCTGGAACGCGTACGCGTGTGGGAAACCAGCAGCAGCTGGGCAGAATACGAAGCCTGAAAACCAACATCCCCCGGTTCCTGAAACCGGGGGATGCTGTTTTTATATTCCAAGCTCTTCCATGATGATTTCGCGCACCCGTGTGTGCACCTCCTCAATGCTGCCGTCGGCCTCCACGCGGTGGAGCCATGGCATTTCCATGGCCGAATAAATAGCGGCGCAGTCACTGAGGAACTTTTCATTCTCGAAGGCATCCTTGCCATTGCCGCGGGCGTGCATGCGTTCCTGCGAAAGCTCAATGGGGATATCCAGCCACAGCGCAACATCCGGCACCGTGGCAAAGGCCTCATTCCACTCGCGGATTTCCTCAACATTGGCACCGCTGGCTCCCTGATATGCCATCATCGAAAGGTAATAACGGTCCAGCAGCACCCACTTCCCCTCCTGCAGAGCGGGTTCAATCACCTCGCGCACGTGCTCGCGACGGTCCTGCAACAGGCAGGCAATTTCCTCATCTATGGACAAGCGGTCGCCGGCCAGAGCCGCCTCGCGCACCCGCATGCCCCAAGGGCCTCGTGTGGGTTCAAAACCGGTCACCACTTCAACACCGCGGGAGCGGAGATAACGGGCCAGCAATTCCACCTGCGTTGACTTGCCCGTGCCGTCAATGCCTTCAAAAACAATCAATGAGCCTCTTAGGTGAGGAGAATCAGGTTCCATGGTGAGCAGACGATAGCACAGCCACCCCGCCCCTGCAAGCATAAAGTGCTGAAAACAGAGAAAATAATATACTGACGCCGTTTTAGCCTTGCCTGGTCGCCCACGGGGTGACATAATCCACGCCATGTCCGATACCGAGACCACCGCCAGACACGAGCTCCGGCTCCAGCAGGCACGCCAGATGCGCCACCCGCTTTACTATACCCCCGGGCTGAGCATCGAGCAGCAATACTATATGAACCGCAACTGGGCCTGGTGCCGCCGCCGACAGAACCGGCGCGCCTACCTGCCCCGGCTGGCGGCCTGCGGGTTCCGCATCGTCTTTTCTATCTTTTCCATTCTGCGGCATCAGGAATTCAGCATCTGCCGTGTTTACAACGTCTTCCGGGCACTTCACAACGGATTCTACGGCAAGTTACGCCCCTATTGAAGCGTAAAATTCGCAGGTGTGCGCAAATTTGTCTTTACAAATGACGAGATATCGCTATAATCTGCGTCCCGACGCATAAGCTTCTCCAAACAACACAAACATATCACCAAAAATCATGAAAGTTCTTTCCTCACTCGCATCCATGAAGCGCCGTCACGCTGATTGCCAGATCGTGAAGCGCAAGGGCACGCTCTACGTGATCTGCAAGAGCAACCCCAAGTTCAAGGCTCGTCAGGGCACGACGGCCGGCACGCGCCTCTCCAAGAAGGGCGTGAAGTAAATCTTACCCCATCCCCTGCTTTTCCGTCGGGGATAACAGCAGAGAGAAGACCGGTGTCATCCGCCCCGGTCTTTTTTCGTGTACCAGCCAGTCATGAGCCAGAACATCCGCACCCACATCCTCCCCATCGGTGATTTCACCTTCGATAACGGCGAAACCCTGCCGGGCATGCAGCTTGCCTACGAAACCTATGGTCAGCTGAACCCGGACAAAAGCAACGCCATCCTGCTCTTCCACGCGCTCACCGGCAGCCACCACGCCCATGGGCTCAACGCCTCGCTGCCCGAAGCAGGCGATTTCTGGCAGCCTGAGAACTTTGAAGGCTGGTGGGACCGCATGATCGGCCCCGGCAAACCACTGGACACAGAGAAATACTTCATCATCTGCATCAACTACCTGGGCAGCTGCTACGGCAGCAGCGGCCCCACCAGCCCCGCCCCGGATGGTGAACCCTGGGGCAGCCGTTTCCCGCTGGTAAACGCCAACGACCAGGCCCGCTCTCAGATTAAGGTGCTGGATTACTTCGGCATTGACCGTTTCACCGTAGTAGGCCCCAGTCTGGGCGGCATGCTCTCGCTCTCCCTGGCCTCTCTGTATCCTACCCGCATCAAGAATATCATCATCATCGGAGCAGGATACAAGCCTGCCATCGAACACAAGCTCGATGCCTTCGAGCAGATTCTGGCCATCGAGCTGGACCCCGCCTACCGCGAGGGACGCTACCCGCTGAGCGACCCTCCCCGCCGTGGTCTGGCACTGGCCCGTATGATTTCCCACAAACTCTTTGTGAACCAGCGCGGTCTTGAGAAACGCGCCCGCAAGGGTGTTTCCGACCGCAAGGGGATGCTTACCTGGTATATGCCGCAGCGCAATACAGAAAGCTACATGCTGCACCAGGGCACCAAGTTCGCCAAGCGCTACGACGCCAACGCCTACATCCGCATCATCAACCTCTGGGCCGGCTATGACCTGGCGGCATTCTCCGGGCTGGGCAGTGTTGACAAAACATTCCAGTTCTTCGCACAGCATGGAATCCGCTTCATGCTCTTCTCCATCAACACCGACTGCTGTTTCTCCGCCCGGGACATCTCCTGTTTCCACCGCAAGCTGCTGAAAAACGGTGTCGATGCCCGCTACAAGTGCATTCACTCCGTCAAGGGGCACGACTCCTTCCTGCTCGAACCTGAGCTCTACGAAGCAGACCTGAAAGCCTACCTCGACTAATTTCCATGCCCTGCCCCACCGGCAGGGCATTTTTTTGGTCGTTTCTCAATTTGCAGCTTGCCACAGCGAGTGCAAAATGGTATATCTAATGTGTTCGCAAACTCCATTTATTACCATGAAAGTATCTGCACTTAAGAAGACCAAGGGTTTCACCCTGATTGAGCTTATGGTGGTGATTGCCATTCTGGCAGCTCTCGCCGCCATCGGTTACGGCCCCATCGTTGACCACATGAACGACGGCGACCGCCAGATGGCTCAGTCCAACCTCAAGTCCCTGTACACCATTCTCCAGGGCTTCAAGACCGACCAGGGCAGCTACCCCTGCGACAGCACTGCTGAGCGCCTGCAGGAAGAGAAGCCGGACCTGAACTTCGGCACCCTCACCGGCGACAACTCCAACCCCTACTTCCGCCAGGTGTACTACTCCCCCTCCAACGTGTCCGAAAAGCCCTTCTTTGCCAAGGTGAACTGCAATGGCCTCAGCGTGACCGCTGAAGGCGACGAGAAGCTGGCCAACGGCCAGGCTCTGTCCCGTGGTGAGAACGCCATGGCCTACGTGATGCGCAAGAACAACGAAGATCCCTCCCTCAAGGATGCCGTCACCAAGTCCAACGCGCCCATCGCCATGTGCGGCGTATACCCCACCAACAGCCCCTATGTGGGCGATGCCGTGGCTTTCGACGGCGAATCTTTCCGCGGTCATGCCTTTGTGCTCAGCTGCGACGGCGCCGTGAAGGACCTTGAAGGCACCATCGCCGAAGACGAGAACGACGAGACCAAGTACATCATGCCCACCGGCAAGAGCCTCTTCCCCGAAACCAAGAAGGGCCGCTCCACTGCTGATGGCTACCTCGTTCTCACCCCTGAGAAGTAATTCTCACCTCACACGATTTGAAAACCAGACCCGGCGTTCCGGAAAAGGAACGCGGGGTTCTTCATTAGTACTTTACTGCAGATTTGCCACGCAGGGCAGACACATCAGATTTCACCGCAGCCGCAGAGCTCGGCAATGCGGCAGATGACAGCTTCAATCACATTCGCCGGGCAGGATGCCCCGGCAGTGATACCGATTTTCAGCTCTCGTTCCGGGTGTTTGAACCAGGGGGGCAGCGGGCGTACCACCTCGCATTTCTTCTTCAGGTCATAGCAGCGGATACGCTGCGGCCGCAGCAGGCAGGATGCGGAGGACACAAAGAACGTAGGCACCTTTTTCTCTGCAATATGAGCCAGGTGCGTAGTATTCGAGCTATTGTAGCCACCGATGATGAACATGGCATCCAGTGGTTTTTCCAGCAGTGCAAAGAGCGCATTCTGACGATCCTGAGTCGCACCGCATATGGTATCAAACATATGGAAACGCTCGTCGTTTCCATCTCGCTGCACAATTGCCTCACGCAGAATCTCCTGAATTTCCGCAGTCTCGGACTTCAGCATCGTGGTCTGATTTGCCAGGCCTACCGTTGTCAGGTGAATATCGGGGTCAAAACCGGCCGAATAGCTGCCGGCAAAGCGCTGCAGGAACTCCTCCTTATTGCCCCGGCCATTCATGTACTCCGCCACGAAATGAGCATCTGCAGCATTGAAAATAATCAGGAAATTCCCACGGCCTTCACTCCCCTTTGACTGGGAAGCCGTAGCCATACTCTCCTCATGCCTGGCCTTGCCATGAATAATACTGGTCACCCCGGCAGCAGCATAGGCACGAACGCGCTGCCATACCTTGATGACGTTGCCGCAAGTGCTGTCCACCAGAGTCACACCTCTGGCATCCAAGCGCTGCCGCAGCTCCACCGGCACCCCGAATGCCGGCATGATGACTACATCCTCAGCAGTCAGAGCATCATATGCCGGGTCATCCATTTTCCACGGGAGGTGGCGCAGGCCCAGAGCATCCAGGCGGGCATTCACGTCCGGGTTGTGGATAATCTCGCCTATGAGCCAGATACGCCTCTCCTTGAACAGGCGGCAGGCGGCATAGGCGATTTCAATAGCACGCTTCACCCCATCACAGAAGCCGAAGGATTCTGCCAGGTACAGGCGCACCCCCGGCAATCCGAGTTCATTTCCCTGCTGGCGGATGCAATCCACCAGCGAACTCTGAAAGTGGGAGAGGTCCTCTGCCACCTGAGCCATCACTTCAGGCCGGCGTACATTCACCGGTCTGTTCACTTTTTCAGTTGCCATAATTTCAGTGCGGAATGTTCAGCGCCTCATAGGCAAGAATCTGGCATCCCTTCAAATCCATCTTACCCGTTGGCAGCGCAGGAATGGCTTCCACGGGGATAATCTCACGCGGGCACCACAGGCGCGGAAGCCCCTCCGCCACCAGGTGATTCTTGATTTCCTCCAGAGCCTGCCCCAGCTGAGACTGATGCACCGCTGAGAGCAGCACCAGAGCCTCACCCTTGGCGGCATCGGGCACCCCCATCACCGCCACCGCACGGCCGGTAAAGCCCTCGGGCACCGTTACAAATGCTTCGATGGCGTTTTCCACAACTTCGTGCGGCACCATTTCCCCGCCAACCTTGGAGAAGCGGGAACGGCGGCCACTCAGTGTCAGGAAACCATTCAGGTCAACATAGCCCAGGTCACCGGTCTTGAACCAGCCATCACGGAGAATTTCGGCATTCAAATCCTCGCGCCCTATGTAGCCGCTGAACACATTCGGCCCCTTGAACCATATCATCCCCTGCTCGGAAAGCGGCAGCTGCACGCTGTCGTCATCCGGATCGGTGATACGAACGGCGAGCCCGGGCACCAGCTGACCGATGGTGCCCACCTTGACACCGGGCACATAATAAGGCTGTTCCTCGGTAGGTCCGATCTTATCCAGGTTTACACCGCAAAGCGGGGTGGTTTCCGTCAGGCCATAGCCCTCCAGCAGCTGCACACCGCACTTCGACAAGAACTCATCAGACAGCGCCTGCTGCAGTTTCTCTGCACCCACCACAAAGTACCGCACGCTGGCGTAGGTATCCGGTTTAGCGCGGCGCAGCATACTGCGGGCGAATGTGGGAGTGGAAAGCACCACCGTACACTTGTGTTTCTCAATAAGCTCATTGAGATTCTTGGCTTCCAGCGGTGACGGGTAAGTCACCATGCCGAAACCATAGATGAGCGGCATAATGGTAGTGAACGTAAGGCCGAGACTATGGAAAATAGGCAAGCTGCAGAGGATGGGGCTTCCCTCCGGCACCCATGCCTTACTAAGCAGCTGCGCCGTGTTGGAAAGAATCATCTTGTGGGTCAAAGGCACACCCTTCGGCTCGCCGGAAGACCCGGAGGTGAACAGCAAGGCTGCTTCATCGTGCAGGCAGCGGCTATCCAGGTCAAAGGTCCTGGCAATCACCGCCATGGGAGCAAACTTGGCAAACGCCACCCAGCCTGCAATGGCAGGCATGCCCAGCGACTTCAGAGTCTTATCCAGATGGATGATGGCATCGCCTTTCGGCCAGGGGAACTGCGGCAACTTGCTCATGAAGGCACGGGCGGTCACGAACTGTTTGATTCCGCTCTGCTGCACAATACTCTGGAAAGCAGGCTCAGATGAGGTATAGTTGATATTCACCGGCACAATACCAGCCAGAAAACAGGCAATATTGGCGATGACACCGCCCTTACCGGGAGGCAGAATGATACCCAGGCGAGTTTCCTTCACATTCTTCTTCAGCCAGCGGGAAAGAGCCATTGCCACACCCAGCATCTTACCATAGGCAAGACTGGAGCCATCCAGGCCATCCACCAGCTCCACACTGGCATTCTTCTTCATACCTTCCACAATCATGCGGGGCAGCGATTTCGAGAAGAGAGGATTCTCGCTGTAGCGGGTGTAGCACGCCTCCAGCCACACTTCCAGCAAACGGTCTCCAGTCTTGGGGCCGGGCTGCAGCTTGGGCAGAATATCAATGGTAATCCAGTCGTAATCCTTGCCGGAGGTGAAGGCCCGGCGCATATTCTGGCGGAAACCACCCACAAAAACAGGCACCGGGGCAATATGCAGAGCCCCCAGCTGCATCATGAACGGCATCGGCACATCCGACAGGGTACCGATGATACTGTTCGGGCGACCGGGCACAAAGATGACATCCAGTCCCTCCTGCATGAAGTTCATGAGCTGCTCGCGCAGGGCCCGGCTGTTACTCTGGCGGAAATTGAACGAAAGGACCTTGCCCGTATTCACCAGCTTCATCACCTCAGGCGCCGGTTTCAGCACTTCTTCCACCATAAACGCCACATTCTCCACACCTCCCAGGGCTTTCACAAGAGCACCCAGCGATTCCTCATCCACACGGTTCGGAATATAAAACGACGGCTGCGAGGGGCGCTCATCCACCCCATAGATACGAGTTGTTGCCATGCCAACATTATACAGCACACCCTGTTTTTGTCAACATAACAACACTTTATCCGCGCATTTTTACACCGGAAGAAGAGGGGTATCGACTGCTGCTCCGCGTTCTCCCCCTGCTCTGCTATGCACAGAGAGCTGCCGTGCTGCAATGGTCTACCGCAGACCGGTCGCTCATTGTTGTGACGGGGGCTGCGGCAGCTGCATCACCTTACGCATCCACCCGGCAGCATCCGGGTCCTGCATTTCGACGGCCGCCACGATATCATCCGCCCAGGGTTGGAAGCAATACCCCGTGATGTGAAAACAGACCAGCATAACCAGCACGGCCAGCACCTGCCGGGTAACGCGGCCGGGTTGCAACTGGAGCGGCAGTGTGGAGCAACGGGCATCCCACGCTGTGATACCACGCTTTCGCAACGACCACCAGGAGATTCCCATCATGAACAAAGGCAGAAGAGACATCATCATGCCCAGGCCACAGACAAATACCAGACACGCACGCGACAACGAGCGGCCTATACTCAGGCTCTCCTGTCCCACACAACGAATCTGAATCCCCAGCAGCGCCTTACCCGGCGTTGTCCCCAGGAAATAAACCAGAAGCGCTTCCAGCACCACATAGCCCAGCCACACCATGGGACTGGAAGGCAGAAGTGCCACATCGAAGGGAATCTGGCGCACATAGATGACTCCGTAAAAAAGCGCCATGTACAGCGAGATATCGGCCAGACGGGCCACCAGACGAACCGCAGGCGAGGGCAGATACACACGCACCGCTCCGGGAGGCAGCCCGACCGGAGCAGACTCCGCCTCGGCGGTGGGGGCTTCCGCCGCCGGCACCGGCGGCAGCTCAGCCTGCCCGGACAATTCCGGTTCTGCAGGGGGCTCCTTCAGGAAATCCGCCAGGGCGGGCAGGTCACGCAGCGGCATCCACGCATCACACCCGGCGTGCCAGCCGCGGGTGTCGGGGGTAAGCTCCCCCATCTGCACCAGCGAAAGCACATCCGGCACCGTAGCGGGGCCGCATTGCTTCTTATCTGCAATCCAGTAGATATCCATGGCACTTTTCTTCAGTTCGAGCGGAGCGCCCTGGCCGGGTCCTGCCGGGAGACGATGAACGCCGGAATAATGGCCGCGATGGTCACCATGATGAATGCCTGCAGCGCCTGCGCAGCGAAGGTGGCGGGGTCATACACCGCCGGCAAGGTGATACCATGAGCCTGCATGGGGAACGGGTCCATGCCGATACTGGCCAGCGCCGCCTGAATCTCCAGGCGGTAGTAAAGCACCAGCAGCGCCAGAAGCACACCAAGCACCGCACCCACCGTGCCGATGATGACGCCCTGCCAGGCAAATATACCCATAATCTTGCCGGGCGTGGCCCCCAGCGCCTGCAGCACCGCAATCTCACGCTTGCGCTGCATGGACATAGTGAACATGACCGCCATGATACAGAAGCTGGCGATAAGGGAAATGATGGACAGCACGAAGCTCATCATCACGCGTTCATTCGCAATAAGCTTATACCACTGTTCAAAGCTGCGGGTCCAGGGGGCAATATACCAGCTGAGCCCGGTGGGATAGGCGCTCTGCGGAGGGTCAAGCCGGGGCAGCAGATTCTCCATATCCGTCTCCACGGAGCCGGGGTTGTTCGGGTCTGCCACCCGCACGCAGATTCCCTGCACCTGGCTGGAGCCGCCGGCTGAAAAGCCCAGCACATCCTGAGCAATCTGCAGGGGGAGGTAAATATTCGGCCCCGGCATATTCTCCGGAGTCTGGTAGATACCGACTACCCGCAAGTCCACCGGCATCACCATTTCATTGATACTTTTCACCGCTTTACCGTCTTCCTTATCGCGGTCAAGAGCCGCCAGGGTGGCAGCGCAGTCCTGCCACTCCTTCTGCTGCTCCGGAGTGAACGGCGCGCCACCGCGGTGCAGCTGCGCCAGGTTATAGAATGTGGCACAGGCATCTTTCTCACTCTGGCGGAGTTTTCCGCCCTCAAACTGCAGAATGTGGTTCACGGCTTCCTCCAGCCGGGCATCATCCACCGCTACGCCTCCGTCCACGGAGGCGGCACCATCAAACATATTCTGCACACAGGCCATGAAGGGCTTGTTCTCATGCGTCTGCAGCGGGTTCTGAATCATGGCGTAGATATCTGCCACCTGATCCAGGCTGCCCACCGGGGTGAGATGCAGACTTTCGCCCACGCGCAAGTGAAGCGCATTAGCGGTGACAGCGGAGATTACGCATTCCTGGTCCAGCCCCTCACCGAAGTCAAATGTACCCTCGCGCAGCATCTCAGCCAGCGGGGCCACCTGCTCATTGTTATGCGGTTCAATGGCGGTGAACTGCACCGTCATGCGTCCGGTACTGCTCTGGGCAAAGGCATCACCATCCAGCTGAGGGTAGACACTGACCACCTGCGGCAGCTTGCGGATGCCGTCCATGACCTCGTACCAGTCCACCACTTCATCGGTAATACCCACGCGCTGGATACCATCCGTCTGGGCTACCACATAGTGCGGGGTGAATGCCAGCACGCGGTTTTCCATCTCGCGCTGCAGGCCTTCCATCACTGAAAGCACCACGATAAGCACCATCACCCCCAGCGCCACACCGCCCAGGCAGATGAATGTGATTACCGAAAACATTGTACGCAGTGGGTTCAGGTACCTCACTGCCAGCATCAGGCTCAGATTGCGTCGCAACAGTTTCATGCAGATGCCGGAGTATCACATATTTCACCTTTTCAGGCAAGCCTGAATGCTGCCATGCGCCACCCGTGTCATACTTTTGACACATTCTCCACTTGCAGCGTCTACAAAACATGATACAATCACAACAAATGGACGAAAAACTGATTATCATCGGCACCGGCCCTGCCGGTTACACTGCAGCCATCTACGCCGCACGCGCTGATCTGCATCCGCTTGTGTTCACCGGCAGCCAGATTGGCGGCCAGCTCACCACCACCACCGAGGTGGAAAACTTCCCGGGATTTCCGGAGGGCATCATGGGACCGGAGCTCATGTTCAACATGTGCCAGCAGGCAGAAAAACACGGAGCACGCTTTGCTTACGAAGAGGTGCTTTCCGTAACCCAGGAGGCCTGCTCCGGTCTCTTCACGGTCACGACCACCGGAGGAGCCTACAAGGCAGAGGCAGTCATCCTGGCCACGGGTGCCAGGGCCCGTTATCTTGGCCTGCCGGGAGAAAGCGAACTGATTGGCCACGGGTTGACCGCCTGCGCCACATGTGACGGAGCTTTCTACCGCGATGTACCCGTTTGCGTGGTAGGCGGTGGAGACAGCGCCTGCGAGGAAGCCAACTTCCTGACCCGCTTTGCCAGCAAGGTATACCTCATCCACCGCCGTGATGAGCTTCGCGCCAGCAAGGCCATGCAGCAGCGCACCCTGGCCAATCCCAAGGTGGAACCCGTGTGGAACAGCACCATTGCCGCTTACCACACAGATGACAAGGGAGAGCTGAGCGGCATCACCCTGAAATCCACCACCGATGGCAGCGAAAGCGAACTGGAGGTCAAATGTGTGTTCATGGCTATCGGCCATACCCCGGTGAGCCAGTTTGCCGGTGACCTGGTGGAGCGCGACGCTGCCGGTTTTGTGATGACCGAGGGCGCCGGCACCGCCACCAGAACCCCCGGACTCTTTGCCGCAGGTGACGTGGCCGACCCGACCTACCGCCAGGCCATCTCCGCTGCCGGCATGGGCTGCCGCGCCGCCATGGATGCTGAGCGCTACCTTCTCACCCGCGAGTAACCCCCGGACAGGAGCATGAAAAAGCAACTTCTTCTCTCTCTTTCCCTGCTGCTGGCTTCCTGCATCACCCCCGATGAACAGGTAGCCCGGGCTTCGGTTCTCCTCAATTCCGGCCAGGAGGCCGAAGCCGTGGGGCTGTACCGCGCTGCCGCCGCGGAGGGGAATCCCGAAGCCCAGCTCCAGCTGGCCAAGTGCTACGACTTCGGCAAAGGTGTGCCGCAGGATATGCAGGAAGCCGTGCGCTGGTACACGCTGGCAGCTCAGGGTGGCAACACCAATGCCCAGGACAACCTGGGCACCTGTTACATCTCCGGTACCGGGGTGGAGAAGAACCTGGAGCAGGCCTTCTACTGGTACAGCCGCGCCGCACAGGCTGGCAATCCCTCAGCCCTCAATAATCTGGGGCTTTGCTACCGCAACGGAGAAGGCACCATAAAGGACGACACCCAGGCTGCATATTGTTTCCAGAAGGCGGCTCTGCTGGGTAACGCGAATGCACAGTACAACCTGGGTCGCTGCTACTACCACGGTCTGGGCGTTCCCCAGGATGCTGAGCAGGCCAGGCTCTGGGTCTCCAGGGCTGCCGCTCAGGGGCACAGAAATGCCCGCCTTTTCATGGAAGACAACCAGTGGCAACCGGCCACGTAAGCTCTTTTATCCTTTACAGAAGGCTGTGTGTGTGTATAATGCGCGCATGCAGCCGACCGAAAACGCAAATGGCAGGACACCGTGGGGTTCATTCTGGAGCCTCACGGTGATTCAGTCGATGAATGCCCTGAATGAAAAAGGCGTTCAGTTTCTTCTCATTGGCCTGGGTATATGGATGGCCATGGAGCTGCAGTACTCCCTCTCGGTGCTGATTGTGCTTCCTTTTGTACTCTTTTCGCCGCTGGGCGGGTGGATTGCCGACCGCTGGTGCAAGACACGCCTGCTGCAGGCCATGGTGCTGCTGCAGGTTGTGGTACTGGTAGGCATGACCCTGGGCCTGTGGCTGGAGAACCTGCCGCTGGCCATGTTCAGTTTCGGCGTATTCTGCGTACAGGCCATGTTCTTCAGCCCTGCCAAGAAAGGACTGGTCAAGGATATTGTGGGATCGGAAAACATCGGTTTCGCCAGTGGGGTGATGGAAATTTCCACCATGCTGGCTCTGCTGATAGGCCAGATCGGCGCACTCTCCATCATCTACACCCTGCTGAAGCTCTGGGGGCCGGATTCCGGCTGGCAGGCAGCGGCCCTGCCCTGTGCATGCTGCACTGTGGGAGCGGTGGTGGTATTCATCCTGAGCCTGTTCATGCCCCGCTACCCGGCGCAGAGCACGCGACCCTTCAGCTGGAATCTGCTCTGGTGCCATTTTTCGCAGCTGCGCATGCTCTGGAACAACAAAGTGCTGCGCAACAGCGAAATCGGCATAGGCTATTTCTGGTTCCTTGCCAGCGTCATGATGCTCATCGTGCTGCAGATGGCAGCCGAAGCACACCCGGTTGCCGGCAGGTCCGATTTCCTGCAGGTGCTGGGGCAGCAGAAGGATTCGGCCCTGCTCTTTGCCTGGCTTTCCGGCGGCTCCATCTCCGGCGGACTGTGCGCTTCCATCATCTGTGCCAGGAAAATCCGCACATGGGTGGCCACCGCCGGCGGTATCGGCATGACGCTGGGCTGCTTCGCTCTGGCCATTCTGCCCTATGGCACGCCGCTCTTCTTTGCGGCGCTCACCTTCACCGGCTTCACGGCAGCCGGGTACCTGGTTCCGCTTAACGCCCTGCTCCAGGACCGGGCTGATAACGACAAACGCGGCGATGTCATTGCCGCGGGTAACCTGGTGGACTGTTTCCTCGGCATGCTGGCCGTAGGTATCCAGGCGCTGATGAAATTCTGCGGCATTTCTCCTCAGTGGCAGTGCGGATTGCTGGCCATCTGCTGCGCGATGATGGCTATTTTCATCATCCGCAACACACGGGCGTGATTCCAGCTTGCCAACACCCCATCCATATGCTAGGATGGCGGGCATATGAAGCCGTTCCACCTGACTCTCACCATCTGCGGTCTGCTGGCAGTAACCAGCTGCAGCCTCGATGAGCGCATCGCCGCATCCTCTGAGCGTCTGGAGCGCCAGTTCGCCAGCCTCAAAACATGGGAAAACCTGCCGCATCGCACTATCTCATGGGAGCAGGCCGTAGTCATGATGAAGAGGAACAACCTCGACTACATTAATACCCGGAAGCGAATTGAAAAGGCCGAGCGCGAAGAATTGAGCGTCTATACCGACCTCATACCCGGAGCCTCCTACTATGCCCACATGAACAGGGCTCTGGGCGATTTGACCGATGAGGTCAACAGCGATGACCTCACCCAGAACCTTAACATCACTTTCTACCTGCCCAGTCTGACCCAGCTGCCCTACCGGGTGTATGCCAGCAAGGCCACGACTTTTGCCGCCCGCAAAGCTGCCGAAGGCAAAGAACGCGAGCTGATTTCCAAGTTATATGTACTGCAGCGCAAGCAGGACATCGAACGCCGCAGGCAGGCGCTGGAAAAACAGCAGCCTGAGCAGCAGGAGCTGGAGCAGGCATACAAAACGCTGCACAAAGATGACTCCGCCGCCCAGTGGAACGAAATTGCCCTGCTGCTGGGTGACTATTCCGCCCGGTGGAGCATCCTCCCAGCTTCTGTGCCGAAGTTCCACTGGAGCCGCTACAAGAAACTCACCGGTTCTCTGGATCAACTGGTTGTCTGCAAGCTGGCCATGGAGCTGGAGCAGGCACGCATGCGGCAGTACAGCATAGCCCTCCGCTATCTCCCAACCCTTAACCTCAACTTGTACAGTCCCTCGCTGTTCAGCTCCTCCGGCGGCACCTATTCGGGCACTTTCCTGGATATGGATGACACCAAGCTCAACATGAGCCTCAGCTATAGCTTCGACACGCAGCTGCGCACCTGGAACAACTACCGCGACAGCAAGGATGAATACGAACAGAAACAGCGAGCCATGGTCGGCACGCTGATGGACTACAAACAGAAGCTCCAGACCCTGCGCAGCAGCATGGATGAATACGCCGCCTGGAAAAGCTATATGCACAAGCAGATGGAGCACCTGCGCTC
>JAZRBC010000148.1:0-4019 GCA_045634905.1 Akkermansia sp. | reverse complement strand
TAGGATAACAAGCATGAGTACTCCCCGTATCGTCGAAGCCCGCATCGAAATCCCCATGGGAAGCCGCAACAAGTATGAAGTGGATGAGAAGACCGGCCGCATCAAGCTGGATCGTGTGCTTTATTCCTCTGTGTATTATCCTGCGGAATACGGATTTGTGGAGGATACGCGGTATCTGGACGGTGACCCGCTGGATATTCTGGTATTCACCTCAGCGCCGACCTTCCCGGGGTGCTATGTGGATTGCCGCATCATCGGCGGCATGGATATGATAGACGGAGGCAAACCGGACGTGAAGATTCTGGCGGTGAATGTGGGCGACCCGCGCTACGACCACGTGAACACGCTGGATGACCTGCCCCCGCACTACCTGCAGGAGATTCAGAATTTCTTCCTCACCTACAAGACGCTGCAGAACAAGAAAACCGAGGTGGGCGATTTCTTCGGTGTGGATACCGCCTGCCGCATCATCGATGCCTCGTTCGAGCGCTACGCTGCCGAAAAGAACTGATGCGCACAACACACAAAAAGTACGCAAAGAGAGAAAAAAAGAACATTTTTTGGCAGGCAGACGAAATTCCGCTTGACAGAAAAGCCGAAATACTGTATATACAGCGCCCACAAAGTTATGGCAAAGAAAAGCTGGATTGAAAGAAACAAGAAGAAGGCAGCTGTCGCGGCTCGTTATGCAGACCTCCGCGCCAAGCTGAAGGCTGAAGGCGACTACATCGGTCTGACGATGCTGCCGCGCAACGCTTCCCCCGTGCGTCTGGTGAACCGCTGCGAGCTCACCGGTCGTCGTCACGCTTTCCTGCGCCGTTTCCATCTTTCCCGTATCGCTTTCCGCGAACTGGCCAACGCCGGCATGATTCCCGGTGTGACCAAGTCCAGCTGGTAAGTACTGATAAAGACTTGACAATTCTGACACGCGGGCTATCCTATACGGACTAGCCCGCGTTAGTCTATTATACGGAATGCCAATCTACGAATACATATCTGAGAATCCGGAGGATCCGGAGAAGTCGTGCCGGATGTGCCGGAAGGGTTTTGAACTGATGCGGCCCGTAGACCGCGCACCCCTGACGCACTGCATGTACTGCAAGAACCCGGTGCGCAAGAAGATTGGCCATGTAAACGTGCCGAAGATAACGGCTCCGCTGAGTATCAGCGATGCGAAGAAAGCCGGCTTCACGGTCATGCAGAAACGCGACCAGGGCGTTTACGAAAAGCTTTAATTCACAATATCCTCGATGCAATTCTTTCTCACTCAAGAAGAAATCGCCAGACTGGAGTGGACCTACCCCAGCGCCGGCGAGATTGTGCTTTTCATCGTCGGCATCAGCTTCTTCCTGTTCCTGAATGCCTTTTTCGTGGCCAATGAATTTGCGTGCGCTCGCGTGCGCGAGAGTCAGCTGACCGAGGATGCTGATGACACCAGGGCGCAGGCACACCGCCGCCGCACGGCGCGCCATATCGTGCGCCACCTGGACACCTACCTCTCGGCCAATCAGGTGGGAATCACCTTTGCCTCACTGGCACTGGGTGCCATGGGCGAGCCCTTCATCGCCAGCCTGATTGAGAGCCCGCTGAGCTACTGGCTGCACCTGACGCCCACGGTGGTGCATGTCATCTCCTACACCATTTCCTACGCGTTGTTCACCTTTGCGCACGTGGTGCTGGGTGAGCTGGTGCCCAAGAGCCTGGCCATCCGCAAGCCGCTGGAGATTTCGCTGGCCACGGCGGTCTCCATGCACCGCTTTGCCAAGTGCACCAAGTGGATTATTCTCCTCTTCAACAACACGGCCAATGCCATTGCGCACCGCATCTTCGGCATCGACCCGCACTATGAGCCGAACGAATCCCACAGCGCAGAGGAAATCGCCCTCATCGTGGAAGCCAGCGGCCGCAGCAAGGAAGTGACCGAGACCGAGGCGGAGATTTCCATGAATGCCCTGGAGCTGAATGACCGCTCGGTGCGCGATATTCTGGTACCCCGCAGCCGGGTGGAGGTGCTGGATATCAACAAGAGTTTCGATGAACTGGTGGCGCAGGTGCTCAGCAGCCGCCACAGCCGTTTTGCGCTGGTTTCGGGGCATCTGGACCACGCCAAGGGGTGGATACACGTGAAAGACGTGCTGCAGATGCTGCACAGCGGCACACGCGACATCATGGCCGAGCGCCGCGAGCTCAAGGTGGTGCCCGAGACCATGAAGCTTGACACCCTGCTGGATTTCTTTGCCAAGGAGCACACGCACTTTGCCCTGGTGGTGGATGAATACGGCGAGGCGCAGGGCCTGGTGTATCTGGACGATGTGCTGGAGGAAATCGTGGGCAACGATATTCAGGACGAGTTCGAGACCGAAGCGGCACGCACCTTCTTCAAGGTGGGCACCGGCCAGTTCATTGCCAGCGGCTCCATTGCCCTCTTTGACCTGGAGGAAGAACTGCCGCAGCTGGGCGAAATCGAGAAGGACACCGGCATCTCCACCCTGAGCGGCTATATCACCGACCGCCTGGGGCACCTGCCCGAGTGCGATGAACAAATCCGCCTGCGCGACTATCTGTTCACCGTCATCGGCAGCGATGGCCGGCGCGTAACCCAGGTGCGCATCGAGTACGCACCGCTGGAAACTGACAACGAGAACGACGAATTAGACGTATAACCCGCCATGCACCTCTACGAAACACTTTCCCTGGCCCCCACCGGCTTCACCATGGGCATGGTGCTCATGCTGCTGAGCCTGTATGTACTGCTGTTCCCGGAGCGATTCCGGCACCAGCTTTCCACCGTACACGCCAAAAGCAGCGCCGGCACCGTGCTGCTGGGCATTGATATGCTGTGGGTGGCGCTGCTGCTCTTCAAGGCGGACTGGAACCCGCTCTGCATGCCGCTGTTCGAGTTTGAGTTCTCGCGCGGCATCCTGCTGCTGCTCTGCCCCGTCATCTGGTTTGTGATGAGCAGCATGGCCAGGGAGCAGCTCTTCGCCCGCGCGCTGGGCATGTTCCTGCTGCTCATGGCCATTGTGCCCATGAGCGCTGCATTCCTGCAGGACCCCGCCACGCGCATCCTCATTCCGCTGTGGTGGTACCCCGTGCTCACCGTGGCCATGTTCTGGGTGGGCAAACCCTATCTCTTCCGCGACTGGATGGCACGCCTCGTGAAGCACCCTGCCCTCATCTCCGGCATCGCGGTGTTCAACTTCATCTATGGTCTGGCCATCTGCACCTGCGCCGGTCTCTTCTGGTAATTTTTCCAAGCATATGATTTCCCTTTACACCGCCGACTACGTCGTCACGCAGAATGACGCCCGCGATATCATTGAAAACGCCGCTGTGGCGGTGCAGGACGGCCGCATCCTGAGCGTGGGTCATGCCGACCTGCTGGAGATTCTCTTCCCGGAGCACCGCCGCGTGGACATGGGCCGCGCCGTCATCATGCCGGGGCTCATCAATGCGCACACGCATATTCCCATGAGCCTGCTGCGCGGGTATTCCGATGACAAGGCGCTCATGGACTGGCTCACGCAGGATATTTTCCCGGCAGAGGCGAAGCTCACCCCCGAGCTGGTGGAGCTGGGTGCCACCTTCTCGCTGGCAGAAATGATTCGCACCGGCACCACCGCCTTCTACGACATGTACATGCACCAGCGCAGCGTGTTCCGCGCGGCGGATAAACTCGGTATGCGCGCGGTGATGGGCGAAAGCGTGACCCAGTACTTCCCCAGCCTCTCCTGCCAGGATGCCGAGACATACTACGAACTGGTGCGCGCCCAGGCAGAGGAATGGAAGGGCCACCCGCGCATCCGCCAGGCCATTGTCCCCCACGCGCCCTACACCACCAACCCTGACCTGCTGAAAAAATGCCGCGAACTGGCAGATGAAACCGGCTCGCTCTTCGGCATGCACCTGGCCGAGACGGAGAGCGAAACGCAGAGCTGCCTGCAGAGCTTCGGCATGCGTCCCATCCCCTACTGCCAGAGCCTGGGGCTGCTGCAGCCGGATACCACATTCTTCCACGT
>JAZRBC010000147.1:0-5360 GCA_045634905.1 Akkermansia sp. | reverse complement strand
AAGAAGGCTGCTGAGTGGGTCGAACAGATTCGCCAGCTCTGCAAACCCGATTCCGTCTACTGGTGCGACGGTTCCGAGGAAGAGAACACCAAGCTTTGCGACATGCTCGTGGAGAAGGGCACCTACATCCGCCTGAATCCTGAGAAGCGCCCCGGCTGCTTCCTGGCTCGTTCTACTCCTTCTGACGTGGCTCGCGTAGAGGAACGCACTTTCATCTGCTCCGAAAAGGAAGAGGACGCTGGTCCTACCAACAACTGGAAGTCCCCGGCTGAGATGCGCGCCATCCTCAACCCCTACCTCGATGGTTCCATGAAGGGCCGTACCATGTACGTGATTCCTTTCTGCATGGGTCCGCTTGACTCCCCCCTGGCCAAGATCGGTATCGAAATCACCGACTCCGCCTACGTGGTGACCAACATGCGCATCATGACCATCATGGGTGAGAAGGTGCTCAAGCGCCTCGAGGACGAAGTGAACGGCGGTGGCAATCCCAAGCGCGACGGCTACGGCGACTTCGTTCCCTGCCTCCACACCGTGGGTGCTCCCCTTGAGCCCGGTCAGGAAGACGTGACCTGGCCCTGCAACAACGAGGAGAAGTACATCTGCCACTTCCCCGAGACCGGCGAGATTATCTCCTACGGTTCCGGTTACGGTGGTAACGCTCTGCTCGGCAAGAAGTGCCTTGCTCTTCGTATCGCCACTGGCATCGCCCAGAAGAACGGCTGGATGGCTGAGCACATGCTCATCCTCGGCATCACCGACCCCCAGGGCCGCAAGTCCTATGTGACCGGCGCATTCCCCTCCGCCTGCGGTAAGACCAACCTGGCCATGGTTGTGCCCCCGCCCGCTCTGGCTGCCAAGGGCTGGAAGACCAGCATCATCGGCGACGACATCGCCTGGATCTGGCCCCACGAGGACGGCACCTTCCACGCCATCAACCCCGAGAACGGTTACTTCGGTGTGGCTCCCGGCACCTCCTACAAGTCCAACCCCATCGCCATGGACACCATCAAGGAGAACATCATCTTCACCAACGTGGGTCTGACCGACGACGGTGACGTATGGTGGGAAGGCATGGACGGCGAGGCTCCTGCTCACGCCATCGACTGGCAGGGCAACGACTGGACCCCGGACTGCGGCCGCAAGTGCGCTCACCCGAACAGCCGTTTCACCGCTCCCGCTTCCCAGTGCCCCACGCTCGACCCCGAGTACTACAACCCCGAGGGTGTGTCCATCAGCGCATTCCTCTTCGGTGGCCGCCGCGCTACCACCATGCCGCTCGTATTCCAGTCCAAGGATTGGAACCACGGCGTGTACGTGGGTGCTACCATGGGCTCCGAGATGACCGCCGCTGCCTTCGGCCAGATTGGCCAGGTGCGTCGCGACCCGATGGCCATGAAGCCCTTCATCGGCTACAACGTTGGTGACTACTGGCAGCACTGGCTGGACATGGGCACCAAGACCTGCGCTTGCAAGCTGCCCAAGATCTTCAACGTGAACTGGTTCCGCAAGGATGCCGAGGGCAACTTCGTATGGCCGGGCTTCGGCGACAACATGCGCGTGCTCGACTGGGTGCTCCGTCGCTGCCGCGGCGAGGTGCAGGGCGTGGAAACCGCTCTGGGTATCTCCCCCGCTTACGACGAGCTCGACACCGAAGGTCTCAAGGACTACGACGAGGCTGCTTTCAACACCAACATGACCATCTCCGCTTCCGAGTGGAAGGCTGAGCTCGAGTCTCAGACCGAGCTGTTCGCCATGGTTGGTGACAAGCTGCCCGCCGAGCTCGAGGCCCAGCGCCAGGCTATGCTTGCCAAGTTCTAAAGCAAGCATCTGCTGAAAGAGCAAATCCCTTTTCCGCCGCTCCCCGCAAGAGGAGCGGCGGAAACTTTTTCTGCCGGTGCCCGGGGTGCTGCCCCGTAAACATAAGCCCTGGCGGACTAAAGCGCCCACTCACCGAACACAACCGGCGGCTCTGCAAATGACCTGAATGCAGCGGGGTGGTATAAATCTCATGTGTTCCAGAGTTCCGTTTGCCTGGGGGCGAAAAGTACGGCTGATGAAACGGTTAAAAACGCATCGCTGAATTATCATTTTATTTCACTGAGCCCGGCTCTGCCGGGCTCAATTTAGACCGCCAACGGCGGATTTAGATGCCGCCTTTGGCGGCAATTTCGACCACACCGGAACGGTGTCGATTGGCATGCCCCCCCGTGCCGGGCAACAAGAAACAGCATCGAAATCCGCCTGCGGCGGTCGAAATTGCCACTAACGTGGCATCTAAATCTTCGCTTCGCTCAGTCTAAATTGAGTGCCGCTCATGCGGCACTCAGCGAAGAACTCTGATGCCTTGGCAAATCATGTGTGCCGGGCGATGCGTTACAGGAACAAATCCCGGTGCTGGTTGAAGAAATGAAAAAGCAGCTGCACGTTTTCGAGCTCGTACCAGGGGCGTTGCATGATGGGATAATGGTCGAGGTCGTAGATGCGGGCTCCCTTGATATGGAGCAGCAGAGGGGAATGGGTGGCGATGATTAACTGCGCCCCGCAGGTGGCGCTGGCGGCGAGAAAATCCACTAATTCGAGCTGCAGGTTGGGGGAAAGACTGTTTTCGGGTTCGTCCAGCAGGTAGAGACCCTGCTCGCCGATGGCCTGGGTGAAGTAGTAGTAGGCGCTTTCGCCGTTGGAATATTCGCGCTCGGCCTCCTGCGCGTGCCTGCGCACAAAACGGCCACGCGTGCTGTGCCGGGCATCCATGTGCGCGAGAAAAGCGTCGAATCCGCCTTGTTCGGTGCTGTCCAGTTTCATGCGGCGGAATTGCTCGCGCCCCCATTGGCGCCCCGCACGGTCGGCGGCGAGGTCGCGGGCGTTGTTCTGTTCGCGCAGGCGGAGGATGTGCTCAAAGACATCATCGCTGCAGATGAATCGGCTCTGCAGGGGGATGGGGTCGGGGTAGCCGGTGTCATCGCCGGCGCGTCGCAGGCTGCACTGATTCACGAATTTCTCGAAAAACGGGGTGCGGTTGAAGGGGGTGCTGCGCGGCAGCCCGAGTTTTTCGGAAATAAGGTTGAGAATGGTAGTCTTGCCGGAGCCGTTGCCACCATAGAAGATGGTGATATTGCTCATTTCGAGCACTGGCAGGTCCTCGTCGAAGACGTGGTAGGGATAGCAGCGTTTGTGCAGGTCGCTTACGGTATCGCTCTGCACATTCTTGCCGGGTAGTTCAAAGCTTTCGAGGTAAATCATATATCCGGGGTAGTCGGGGGAGGATTTTATTCTGCAGCGTTGATGAGCTTCTGGAGCTCGTTCATCTCCTGCATGAGGGCGGTGGCCTGTTCCCAGGAGATGCCGGGAGCGCTGACCTGGGAGCGGAGCTGGTCGACGTGGGCCTTGATGGCGGCCAGCGCTGCATTGGCGCAGGTGGAATCAACGGTGGAGGGGACGTCGGGAATATCGACCGGGGTGTGCTCGAAGTGGCGCAGGGCTGCGGCCTGCTCGGGGGGAAGCTGGAAGATGAAGGATTGCCAGGCGTCGTCATCGCCGGGGGTGGGGGGACATTCCATGAATCGCTGGAGCACCACACCGCCGGAAAGCCAGCGGATGGGCTCCTGCAGTTCCTCGATGCGTTCCAGCAGCATGGCCTGGGCCTCGGCATTCACAGCGGCGAGGAACAGGGTATCGTGAATAGCGCGGTGCAGGGTGATGGGGATGACGCGAACCGGTACCTCCTGCACCATGTCGTTGCCGGTGAATTCCTCTTCCTCTCCGGGTTCCCACTGAGGTTCAGCAGGAGCGGCCTGCGGGGAGGTTTTCCGGGAACGGATGATGCCTTCCACCGATTCCCGCAGCGACTCCAGGCCGGTGTTGAGACGGGTGGCCAGGTCGGCCACGGCTACATCCCGGCGGTTGCGGTCGGTGATTTCGGCGGCCAGATCCGCCATGCGTGGGATGAGGGCGGCGCGGGCATTGGCATCTCCCTGAATCAGGGTCAGCTCCTGCCCTACGCGCACTTCCAGATACGGGCGGGCGGTGTCGATGGCTTCGCGCAGGGCTTCCGGGCCGCGGCTGCCGATGAGGGAATCCGGGTCTTCGCCTGCGGGCAGGCTGGCGTGGTAGACTTCCAACCCGGCTGCCGCGAGTTTGCGGAAGGTTTTTTCGCTGGCTTTGATGCCGGCGTTGTCGCCGTCGTAGCAGAGAATGGCCTTCTTGGCGTATTTGCGGAGGATGCGGGCGTGTTCATCGGTGAACGCGGTGCCCAGGCCTGCCACCGCGTTGCGGATATCTGCCTTTTCGTGGCAGGCGATGACATCCAGCTGCCCTTCGCACACCACCACGCACATGCCGGCTTTGCCGATGGGGCCGGTGGCCTTGTAGAGCCCGAACAGCAGCTCTCCCTTGTGGAAGGCGGCGGTATCAGCCGTGTTCACGTATTTGCGCGGGTCCTGACCCTCCACGATGATGCGGCCGGAGAAGCCCACGACCTCACCGCGCACATTGTGGATGGGGAACATGAGGCGGTCCCGGAACACGGGGTAGAGCCCGCGCTGCCCGCGCCCCAGCAGATAAGCCTCCGCCAGCAGGCGGTCATCCATGTTGCGGCTGCGGGCAATCTGCGCCAGCTCGCCGAACTCGGGCGGTGCCCAGCCGAGCTGCCAGGCGCGCGCAATCTCAATGCCGAATCCTCGCTTTTTGAGGTACTCGCGCACGTGAGCAGCGCCGGCATCGCGGCAGAGCTTGCGGTGGTAGTAGTCGGTGGCCAGGGTGTTGGCCTCGACCACGCGGGCGCGCATGCGGCGCTGGCGTGCCATTTCGGGGTTTTCCTCTTCCTCGATGACCGGGATGCCGTTCATATCCGCCAGTCGGCGCAGGGCGGTGGGGTAATCGAGGTTTTCGAACATCATGATGAACTTGAGCGCATCTCCCCCTACACCACAGCCGAAGCAGTGGAAGGTCTGGCGCGCCGGGTTCACATGGAAGGATGGTGTCTTCTCGCTGTGGAAGGGGCAGCAGGCTTTCCAGGAATTGCCCGCGCGGCGCAGCTGCAGGTACTTGCCGAGGAGCTCCACGATATCCGCCGAGTCCTTGATGCGCGCCACGCATTCCTGGGTGATTCGTGCCATGCGTCAGCCCTGGGTGAGGGTGTTCAGGTGTTCTTCGAAGCCTGGGTAGGAGGTGGCGATGCTGTGGCAGTTCAGGAGGGTGGTCTCGCCATCCGCATTGAGCCCGGCCATGAGGAAGCTCATGGCAATGCGGTGGTCGCCGTAGCAGTCCATGGTGGCACCGTGCAGCGGGGCTCCGCCGGTGATTTCCAGACCGTCCGGGAACTCCTCCACGCAGGCACCCATGGCGCGCAGATTGCCCAC
>JAZRBC010000146.1:0-12294 GCA_045634905.1 Akkermansia sp. | reverse complement strand
CGGTGCTCCCCTGGCCCAGGCCATTGCAGACTCCCTCAACTCCCGCTGTCTCAACCACGGCATGCCCAACAAAGGCAGACCTTGCACCGTTCAAGTGCGCTACAAGGATGCCTCCCGCGGTGGCGGCTGGCTTAACGTGTGGGGTGATGCCGGCATCCCCGCCGCCATCATCGAAGCAGCTTTCCTCAACAACCGCAAACACGCCGGCTACCTGGCAGACCCCGCCAATGCCCGCCGCTATGCCGAAGCCGTCGGCCACGGCATAGTCCACTACCTCCGCACCTGCAGCGGCAGCGTGCATCACCGCCGCCACAGCGCCGACGAACCCGACGAAGGCTCCTTCGGCTACGCCCGCGAATCACGCCACCAGGATGTTCCCGGCGTTAAGCGCCTGCTGTAAATTATCCCGCACCTGCGACAGCGCGGAATGTAAATGTTCTGAAGGGGAAAGTTAAGATTTTAACATCGCATTTCCTATGCTTGACAGGGCGGGGGAAGAGGAGTAAATTCGTGTGCAGGATGGAGAAGGACCAGAAACTGGTGGATTTGGAGCAGATGCCTATGGGGCGGCTGCTGGCGCAGTATTCGCTGCCGGCCATTGTGGGCATGGCGGCTATGTCGCTCTATAACATTGTCGATTCCATCTACATAGGCCAGTGCTGCGGGGCCTATGCCATCACGGCCATGGGGCTGCTGTTCCCCATCATGAATCTGCTGGTGGCGCTGGGTACGCTGGTGGGGCTGGGTGGTGCCGCCACGACTTCCATCACCCTGGGGCAGCAGGATTTTCCGCGGGCGTTCCGTGTGCTGGGGCACTGCACCATCATGGGGGTGGCTTTCGGCGTGGTGTTCGGCTGGCTGCCGCTGCCGTGGGCAGATGAGATTCTGTATATTTTCGGAGCTGATGCAAACACCATTGAGCCCGCCCGGGATTTCATGCTGGTGATGCTGCTGACTACGCCGCTCACGTTCTCGTTCATGAACCTGAACCACGTGATGCGAGCGAGCGGCTACCCCTACAAGGCTATGTACAGCCTGCTCATTTCCATGGTGGTGAACATAGCCTGCGCGCACCTCTTTGTGTGGGTGCTGGAGTGGGGTATGACGGGTGCTGCTCTGGCCACGATGGCGGGGCAGGCCGTGGGGATGATGTGGGTGCTGGCGCATTTCCTGAACCGCCGCAGTGTCATCTACTTCCGCGGGCGCATGTGGAAGCTCTGCGGGCCTATCATGCGGCGTATCTGCCTGCTGGGGCTGCCGCCATGCCTCATGAACCTGTGCGGCTGCCTGGTGGTGATTGTGTTCAACCAGCAGTTTCTGCGTTATGAAGGCGCCATGGGTGTGGGGGCTTTCAGTATCGTGAACCGCGTGCTCATGGCGGTGGCCATGGTGGTGCTGGGTATTGCGCAGGGTATGCAGCCCATAGCGGGCTATAACCTGGGCATAGGCTACTACAGCCGCGTGCGGCGTGTGTTTTTCTACGCCATGGGTTCGGCTTTCCTGCTTACGCTGGTCTGCTGGACCTGCATCCAGATTTTCCCCGAGGAGGTGGTGCGCATCTTTGTGAAGGAGGAGGATGCCAACTCCACCCAGCTCATCACCCTGGCCACCCGCGGCCTGTGCCTCATGAGCCTGGCTTTCCCGCTGGTGGGCACCCAGATTATCATCGGTAACTTCTTCCAGAGTATCGGCCGCCCGATTATGAGCGTGTTCCTGAATGTGCTGCGCCAGTTTCTGGTGCTTATTCCCTGCCTGCTGGTGCTGCCGCACTGGCTTAAGTCCGATGGTATCTGGCTTTCGCAGGTGGTGGCCGACCTTGCGTGCGTGACGCTCTCCTACCTGGTCATCTACCTCTTTTTCAAGAAAGTTTTCCACAAGAAAGACTCCAACATCAGTATCGATTCATGACCCGTATCCCGCTTCTTATCGCCACGCGCAATGCGCACAAAGCCCGTGAGTTCGCCCGCATACTTCCGCCGCAGTTCGAGCTCAGGACGCTCGCCGATTTCCCCGGCGCACCCGACCCTGAAGAAACCGGCACCACCTTTGAGGCCAACGCTGCCATCAAGGCCGAGAGTATCTCTGCCGTGTTCCCCGGGCTGGTGGTTTCGGATGACAGCGGTATCTGCGTAGATGCCCTGGGCGGCATGCCCGGCGTGTATTCTGCCCGTTATGCCGGCACCCACGGTGATGACGAGGGTAATAACCGCAAGATGCTGGCCGAGCTGGGGGGCCTGCCGGAAAGCGCCCGGCCTTTCACCGCGCGCTATGTGTGTGCCATTTCTGTGGCCCGCGGGGGCAAAGAGCTGGCCTGTTTCGTGGGTACGGTGGAGGGGCAGATTACCCTGAACCCGAGCGGTACCGGTGGTTTCGGCTACGATCCGCTCTTTGTGCCTGCCGGCTACGACTGCACTATGGCTGAAATCACCGCCGAGGAGAAGAACAGTATCTCCCACCGCGGCGAGGCGCTGCGCAAGTTCGAAAAGTGGCTGAACGAGCAGCAGGGGCTCCTCAGCTGAGCAGCTGCTCAAAGAACCCGCCGCCCAGCAGGCGCTCGCCGCGCAGGGCATCGGGCGCGTAGAAGGCGCAGACCTGGCCCAGAGCGAGGGCGCGTACGGGTGCGTCGAAATCCAGCTTCACCTTGCCACCACCCAGGTGGGTGCAGGTGGCATGCACGGCGGCGGCGCGGTAGCGCGGCTGCGCCATCACGCGGTCGGGCAGGGGGGCAAGCGTATTGGCAATGCTGCCGACGATGGCGCTGCGGGTGTAGAGCCCTGGGGTTTCCTGTCCTTCGTAACCGAGGATAAGTCGGTTGTGTTTCAAGTCCTTGCCGACGACGACGTAGGCCACGCCCTCGCGCGGGGAGGCCACGTGGTGGCCCTTGCGCTGTCCCATGGTGAAGAGGTGCAGCCCGTCGTGCCGGCCGAGCTTGCGGCCCTGAAGGTCCACGATATCGCCGGGGTTGTCGGGCAGGTAGTGGCGGAGGAAGTCGCTCATCTTCACCTGGCCGATGAAGCAGATACCCTGCGAATCCTTCTTTTCGGCATTGGGCAGGTTGAAGCGGCGGGCAATCTCGCGCACCTGCGGTTTGGTGATGCCTCCTACGGGGAAAACGGCGTGCGCCACCTGTTCCGGGCGCATGAGCGCCAGGAAATACGACTGATCCTTGTTTACATCTGCCCCGCGGAGAATGTAGCTGCCCTCGCCGGGGACATCGAGGCGCTGGGCATAGTGGCCGGTGGCTACGCCGGTGAAGCCCTGCTCCAGGGCGTAATCCAGCAACACGCCGAATTTCATCTCGCGGTTGCAGAGTACATCCGGGTTCGGGGTGGTGCCGTTGCGGTAGCCTTCGATGAGGTAGTTGACGATGCGCTGGCGGTACTGCTCGATGAGGTCGACCACACGGAATTCGATGCCGAGCTTGCGGCACACGCCCAGGGCGTCCTCAATATCCCGCTCCCAGGGGCATTCTCCGGGAATGTTTTCGTCGTTGACCCAGTTTTTCATGTAGGCGGCCACGACTTCGTGCCCCTGCTCCACGAGCAGGGCGGCGGCGGCGGCGCTGTCTACTCCGCCACTCAGCGCTGTAAGGATGCGGGCCATTACTTTTCGTCCGTCTTCAAGGTGCAGGGCTTGAGTTCGGGGCGGAGGGTGCCTACCCCCTGGGCCGCCAGCCCGTCGAACAGCCCCAGAAGTGCCTGCACGATGTAGGTGCTGCGGTCAACTCGGTTGTGCTCGCAGAGATTGTCAATCTCCAGGAAGAGGTCTTCCGGGCAGCGGAATGAAATGACTCGGGTCTTCTGGTTATGCATGCGGGGGTATGCTAGCAGATGCAGCAGGTAATTTCAAGGGCAAACTACGCGCGTGCGCAGTAAGTTGCGACTTCCGGGGGATAAATGCGCTGCGGCTCTTGAGCGTCGGAATGCGGCAGCTGATATAAAGCTTGAAAAACGGGTGGGATTCTGGTATGCTGCCCTTTCACCTGAACCGAAAAACACAAATTATGAGCGCTATACCGAATGTACTGGCAGGCCGTTATGCGTCTGATTCCATGAAAGCCATCTGGTCGGCCGAGGGCCGCATTGTGCTGGAGCGTGAGTTCTGGATTGCCGTGATGAAGGCCCAGAAGGACCTGGGACTGGATATTCCGCAGGAGGCCATTGATGCTTACGAGCGCGTGAAGGGGCAGGTGGATGTGGACAGCATCAACGCCCGCGAGCGTATTACCCGCCACGACGTGAAGGCCCGCATCGAGGAGTTCTGCGACCTGGCCGGCCACGAGCATATCCACAAGGGGATGACCAGCCGCGACCTGACGGAAAACGTGGAGCAGCTGCAGATCTGGCGCTCCATGCATATCATCCGCGACAAGGCGGTGGCCGTGCTCGACCGCATGGCAAAGTGCGCCAACGGCTGGCGCGATATGGTCTTTGCTGCCCGCACGCACAATGTGGCCGCGCAGGCCACGACCATGGGCAAGCGCGTGGCGATGTTCGGCGAGGAGATTGTGCACTGGGCCTGGGCCTGGGTGAGCATGATGGAGCGCTACCGCGTGCGCGGGTTGAAGGGTGCTGTGGGTACCCAGCTTGACCAGCTTTCCCTCTTTGCCAAGAACCCGGATACGGTGCGTGAGCTTGAAAGCCGCATCTGCGCCCACCTGGGTATTTCCTCTAAGTGGATGAACGTGGGTCAGGTGTATCCCCGCTCGCTGGATTTTGAGATTATTTCCGGCCTGGTGGGTCTGGCCAGCGGCCCCAGCAGCTTCTGCAAGACCTGGCGTCTCATGGTGGGGCATGAGCTCTGCACCGAAGGCTTTGCCAAGGGACAGACTGGTTCCAGCGCCATGCCGCACAAGATGAACCCCCGCTCCTGCGAGCGTGTGAACGGCTTCCACGCCATCCTGAAGGGGCATCTTACCATGATTGGCGGTATTATCGGCGACCAGTGGAATGAGGGCGACGTGTCCTGCTCTGTGGTGCGCCGCTGCGTGCTGCCGGATGCGTTCCTGGCAGCTGATGGTCTGTTCGAGACCTTTATCACCGTGCTGGACCAGATGGGTATGTATGAACCCGTGGTGCGCACGGAGCTGAACCGCTACCTGCCCTTCCTCATGACCACCACTATCATGATGGCGGCTGTGAAGCGCGGCGTGGGGCGCGAGACTGCGCACGAGGTCATCAAGGAGCACGCTGTGGCGGTTTCCAATGACCTGCGCAACGGCCTCATTTCCACCAATGACCTGCTCGACCGCCTGGGGGCTGATGGCCGCCTGATGCTGACCCGCGAGGAGATTCAGGAGATTTACGATGCCAACGCCGGCGACACCGGCATGGCTGCCCAGCAGGTGGATGCCTTCGCCGCCATGGTGGAGGAACTGGCCACCCGTTTCCCGGATGGCGTGGGCTATGTGCCCGGTGCCATTCTCTGATGCAGCGCCATGGCAACCGCCGAGGAACAGCTCCTGTTTGACAACGGCAGCTTCTGCCTGACCAGTCGCCGGCTTGTGCAGCCGGGGCTGGTGGCAGAGCTGGTGTCGCCCCGCTGCCTGCGAATCACCCGCGGGGATTCGGTGCGCGAGCTCGAGCTGCCCGGTGCTGCGCTGCCCGGCTGCGCCGGAGTGCGCAGTTCGATTCCCGTGCTGCAGGCGGTGTATTCCTTGGCGGCGCAGGAACTGCAGGCAAATCTGAACCCGGAGGGCCTGCTGCTGGCAGGTGCCAACTGGTCCACCGTGTGGACGCGCGATATGGCTTATGCCGCGGCGCTGGGTACAGCTATGGCCAATCCCGCAGCTACCCGCACCAGCCTGGAATCCCGGGTGAAGGACGGCGTGGTGCTGCAGGATACCGGAACCGGCGGCGGCTGGCCGGTATCTACCGACCGCGTGGCCTGGGCGCTGGGGGCGTGGTCGCTTTACCAGGTGCAGGGTGATACCTCCTGGCTGGCCTGGTGTGTGCAGGTGCTGGAGGCTACGCTGGCGCAGGATGCTGCGGTGTTCCCCGCCGGGGAGTGCCTGCGCCCGGGCGAGACATCATTTATCGACTGGCGGGAGCAGAGCTACCCGGACTGGATGACCCCGGCGGATATTGCGGCTTCCTACGCCTTCGGCACCAATGTGCTGCATTATCTGAGCCGCCAGATACTGGTCCGCATGCTGCGCGAGCTGGATCGCGAGAACGAGGCTGCTGTGCATGCAGAGGCGGCCGCTGCTCTGGCTGCGGAGATACGCGAGTGCTTCTGGAGCGCTGGCTCCGGGCATTTCGGCATGATGCGCACGGCGGAGGGGTATCTGGATGAGCGCGTGGACTCACTGGCCACAGCGCTGGCGGTGCTCTGCGGTGTGGCGGGTGACCACGCGGCACAGGTCATGGCGCATCTGCCGCATTCACCCTTTGGTATCCCGGTGTTCACTCCGTACAAATCGCGCGTGGCGGCGGCGTACCACAACCGCAGCGTGTGGCCTTTTGTGCAGGCCTATGTGCTGCTGGCGCAGGCGGAGCTGCAGGATGCCGCCGGAGCGGCGTTCTCCATGGCGGCGCTGCTGCGCTCTGCTCTGGCATTCGGCTCCTGCAAGGAAAATTTCCATGCCGAAACCGGCGAGGCTGCCGATACTCTGCAGAACTCTGACCGCCAGCTCTGGAGCGTGGCCGGTATGCTGGGCATGTACTATTATGCCATATTCGGCATTAAGTTCGAGGGCGATAACCTGGTGATTCAGCCCTGCGTGCCCCGGGAGTTCCGCGGCAGTCACTGGCTCACCGGGCTGCGTATCCGCAACATGGTGCTGGATATTCACGTGAACGGCTACGGCACGGAGGTCTGGTCGGTCATGGTGGATGGCAAGCCGGATTCGCCCATTATCCCGCTGGATACGGAAGGCCGCATCCAGATTGAGCTGGAGCTGATGCCTGCGGAGGATTCGGAAGCGCCCTGCAGCATTCCGACGGCGCAGGAAGACTTGTCTGAGCCGGAATGGAATGCCCCGATGCCTGCGAAGCTGTGCTGGCACCCGGTGCCCGGAGCTACCAGTTACAATGTGTTCCGCAACGGTGTGGCTTTCGCTGCATCGCTGGATTGCCACTGTGCCCTGCCGCCGAGCAAGGCTGTTTACAATGAGTACACGGTGCAGGCGGTGAATGGCAGCATGACTTCCTGTTTCAGCAGCCCGTTTGAATGCCCGGCGGCGGAGCGTCGCCAGCTGCTGCAGCCGGTGCGTATCGGCGCAGAAGCCGAATACCCGGTGGAGCAGGGGCAGGCCTGGCTCGATACGCGAGCCTGCACCTCCCGGCTTGATTACGAGGAAGTGGCGCTGCCTGCTGGTACCTACAAGGTACGCGTTATCTACAGCAATGCCACCGCCTCCCTGCGCGATGGTGATACCTGTGCCCTGCGTGAGCTGCAGCTGAATGGGGAGTTTGTCGGTATGGTGCTGCTGCCCCAGCATACGGAGGCCGGCCAGTGGGAGAACTACACCCGCAGCGCAGCCCTCCAGGTGGAAGTGCCGGCTGGCAGCCACCGCTTCTCGTTGTGCTACACGCCCCGCTGCACCAATGCCAACGGCGAAATCAACCAGTGCATGGTGCGCCAGCTTGAAATCACGCAGATTGCCTGATTCTGCCGGCGTATAGCTTTTTTTGTGGTCTGTTTGTGCTTGAGCTGTGCTGCCTGAGGTGGTAGTATGGTGGCAGGATTCAATATTCAGATACTCGCATATGAAAGCCGGAACATTTGTAGCAATGGCCCTGCTGGCCCTGGGGTTGGCAGTCGGGGGCACGACGTCTGCTCAGTCTGGGGATAGTAAACCCAGAGCGAAGAGCAGTAAGAAGGTTTCTAAGAAAGCTGATAAGAAGTCAGCAAAGAAGAAGGGTAAGAAAAAGGGTGCTGAGACGGCCGCCGGTGCGTCGGTGGATACCGAAGTGGCTGGCCGTATCAACAAGAGTATTGTGGCTGCCGGCAGCTGGGCAGATTGCCAGGCGGTCAGAAAGCAGCTGACTGCCGAAATCCTCAAGCAGGCGGAAGGTAAGTCTGATGCGGATTTGCTGAAGCATTTCTGCAAGCCTGCCAACATGCTCATGCTTGCCCAGTGGGTGGTGGCCGATGCCGAATTGCGCAGCCTGGAGGATGTAGCAAAGGCAGAGAAGACGCGTGCTGACCAGCTGGCTAAGGCGGGCAAGGAACTTGCCGACCTTGAGACAATGATGCCGGAGGGAACGAAGCTCACTGCTGCCGCTGCCTGGAACCTGAAGAAGCTTCAGGAGAAAGTGGCACGTCTGGAGAAGGAGACCCGGTGCGGGTATGCCTTCAGCAAGAGTGCCGGGGATGAGACGGGCCGCCAGCTCATGGAAGTGATTGCCGATATGCCGGAGTGGATTGGCGATTTTGCCTTCAGCGGTGAATGTGTACGCCCCGGTATGGCGCTCTCCATTCTCAAACTCATCATGGAGAAACACCCGGATATGCTCAAGGACGACATGGTACGCCGAATTGCTACCGCCACGGCCCTGGAGTACGCTAAATCCGGCTGGAACCAGCACGATGCCGTGGAGCGTGCGGACTATTACATCAAGTCCTGGAAGCAGGACCGCCTGAACTCGGTGTTCGATGAGATTCCCATGTGGGAGCGCCGTATGGTGTGCGGCTGCAAGGGCGATAACCATTACGGCTCCATTGCGAGTCTGAAGTGGTTCCTGGAGAATGTGCACATTCCTGCCAACCAGTATACGGGGGCCTGCTGGCGTTGCGACTACCGTCTGAATAACATCTACGGCGATTCCATTCACGGACCGGTGTATTATGCTCCGTTTGAAACAGCGCTTGGCGATAACCGCGCTCACATGACTCGTTATGTGGGTGGTGTGTGCGGCAGTCTTTCGCACTTCGGCGCCTTTGCCGCTCTGGCAAACGGCGTGCCGGCAATGACCTCCGGTGAACCGGCTCACTGCTCCTATATTGTGAAGGTGGGCGACAAGTGGACCCCCGCCTATTCCCTCAGCTGGAAGCGTGGTCTGCACTGGCAGGTGTTCCGCAGCGTGCATACGTTCTCTTCGCTGCATGCCGCCACGGAGCTGTACTCCGATGCGCAGCAGAAGCAGACTCGCGAATCCAATATCTGGCGCGTGCTGGCTGGTGTGCAGGCGGATGCCGGTGATATGGAGGCTGCGCTGGCAAGCTATGAGAAGGCTGCCGAGGCTCAGCCCCGCAACTGGATGGCCTGGCGTGAGTGGCGCGAAACTCTGGAGAAGGATGCGAAAGCCACCCCCGCCCAGTGGATGAAGCTGAATGACTCCCTCTGCACTAGTCTGGTGCCGCTTTATCCGGAGCTGGCGTATGATTTCATGACCAAGGGGATGCTGGATTCCCTGGCGAAGAAGTCCGGTGGCGGCGAGCGCCTGCGCAAGGCTTTCCTCAAGTTCTGGAAGAGCGTGGACACCATGGGCCCCGACCGCTGGAATATTGAAGACCTGGGCGGTAGGCAGGTGGCAGCTCTGGGTATTGCCAAGGACAACGACGAACTTTGCAAGTATTACACGGAAGTGCTGGGTGCCACGGTATCGAATGCCCAGTATGCCCCTGCTATTCTCAACTGGGGCAACGAACTGAGCGCCAAGATGGATGCCAGGGGAGCCTCCAGCATGATGCAGGCTACCGTCAAGGGGATTGGGGCCGGCACCGGCAGCATGAGTAAGGAGGAGCGTATCAAGCTGCTTTCTGCTCCCCTGCTGGCTGCAGAGAAGAGCCGCGACCGCAGCGCGTTCAACGCCATTGCGGAAATGGTGAAGGCCACCGGCCACAAGAACACCGGTATCAATATGCCGAAGTTCGAAGGGTTCCCCGGCAAACTGGCTTCGGAGAAGGGCCTTATCTGGACCAGCTCCACTTCCAGGTGGGATAATCCGCACGAGCACCCTGCGCTGCTTACGCCGGAGGGTGGCACCTTCCACACTGCCAAGGATACGGATGCCTATGTGGCGGTGGAGCTGCCCCGCCAGGTGTATGTGACGGGTATTGTGGTGGTGACCTCTCCCGGTAACATTCACCGCTGCAACAACATGAAGGTGCAGGTTTCTGAAAACGGAACAGACTGGAAGGATGTGCACGATTTCGGCCCCTGCAAGAACCGCGTGATGCGCAGCGACCTGGGCGGTAAGAAGCCTGTGGCAAAATATGTCCGCATTCTGCGTGCAGGTGGTCCCGAGTTCTTCCACCTGAATGGTATCTATATCTACGGTGAACAGGCTGCATAACCCCAATCCTTTGAAATGACAATGAAAAATATGATGAAAGTATTTGCTCTGGCTCTGGTTCTGCTGCCGCTTACCGCGGGGGCATATCCCAAAGCGGAAACCTATGAGGAGGCCAGAACCAGGCTGAAGGATGACGGACTGCTGTTTGTGTTTGTGCATGCCGACGGTTGGGATAAGCACAGCAAGAAGACCACCGACCTCATGATGAAGGATGAGGCTGTGGCCAAGGCCATCGGTAATGGGGTGGTCATGACCCTGGCGCTGCCGAACAACGGCGGCAAGGAGTTCGATGAAAAGCTCAAGTCCCGCTTCGGCAAGCTGCGCGTGCCTACCCCGGACAGCATCCCCGGTGTGAATGTCTACACAAAGGAGGGCAGGGTGCTGGCTTCTCTCAGCATTCCCTACAATGAACGCAAGAAACCTGCCGCGCTGGCCAGGCGTATTGTGGAGTTGAAGAAGGCTTTCGCCAGCCAGAATGAGCTGATGGCTAAGGCCGGGCAGGCAAATGGCCCGGAAAAGGCCAGACTGCTGGGCGAGGCTGCCTGTATCCAGGGTGTTTCCCGCCCGGATAATGTGCAGAAGATGATCAAGCAGGCTGACCCCGAGGATAAATCCGGCATGGATAAGGTCATTTCCCTGAATCTGCCGCACTACGCTATCGGTACTGCCGGTACCAAGGATTGGAAGAAGTCTCTGGCAGAGGTCAGGGAGCTGCAGAAGAACCCCAACTTCAGCAAGGAACAGCAGCAGCAGCTCTGCTGTATTGCCATTGGTCTGTTGCGTCGCCATGGCGGCATGCAGTACAAGCAGGAACTTAAGGAAACAATCGCCCGCCTGCGAGAAATTGACCCGGACAGCCTTCTGGGGCAGTCCGCCATTGATGCGGAGCGCATGTGGGTACGTGAGCTCAATCTGGTTGAAGGCTGGAGCCCGGATGTGATTCCCGCCGAGAAGACTCCTGTCGAGGTGAACGGCCCGCTGCCCATCAAGGATGCCGGTACTTACCAGGTGAGCTTCAACTACCAGCGCGGCAGCCACGCTGCCCGCATCATGGCTGTTGAGCTCTACGACGGCAAGACCAAGGTGGCCGAGGACCGCCACGCTGGCAGCACCGGTCACAAGCACAGCAATAACGTGTACACGCTCAACGTGTCCAAAGCTGTCAGAAAGCCGCGCCTCTATGTCACTTTCGATATGGAGACCAACCGCGATTCCTACGGCCGGATTACCGTGACAAAGAAGTAATCACTTCCCGCAAATAATCAGAAAACGCCCCGGTTGCCATGGATGCGGCCGGGGCGTTTTGTTGTTTACATGCCGCGCACCGCGCGGTAAATGGAGAAGGCGATGAGGACGCGGAGGATGAGGGCGAAGCCCATGCCCCAGGTCACGGCGATGGTGGTTCTGGCCTTGGGGCTCAGTTTCTTCGTTTTTGCCAGCCAGAAGAAGAGGATACCTTGCACAAGCGCCGAAATGCAGATAGCGGCCATCTTGTTGAAGCCCAGCCAGTCCAGCGGCATGGCCAGGGGGAGCAGGAAGGCATAGGTGCAATCCAGCAGGGTGGCGATTTCTGCCAGCCACATGACCACGGCCGAAGGCAGCATGATGCAGAGGAACAAGGTGAACGTGGCCACTTTGCTGTATCGCTCTTCCTGGGTGGGTATGTACATAACGTGCTTCATACTGCCCTATTAAGGCGCTTTTGTCAAGGCGGGATGCGGTCAACACCGCCGCCGCACGTGTCCCATAGATTTTGCGGCGCGATAAATTGGATTTTGAAGAGCCAACGGCGAGCGGAAATTTGAGCCCGTAGGGCGGCATAACATTAGCCCAGGGTGCAGCCGCGATAGCGGCGGAACCCTGGGTTACAACAAAAAAATATCAGAGCCCCGAGCAATGCGAGCGGGCGGCAGAATCCGTTGCTTCACAATATGCCGTGGCCTCCCTGCCACCCTCTCACTTCGTTCGGGGTTCCGGGTATATTTAACACCAAACCCAGCGTTCCGCCGCGTTGCGGCTCCACACTGGGCTAATGTTCTGACGCCCTGACGGG
>JAZRBC010000145.1:0-1665 GCA_045634905.1 Akkermansia sp. | reverse complement strand
CCGCGCGGCGGCGGTGGAGCAGCTCGAAAGCTGGGCAACCCGCCTGCAGGTGCCGCTGTACAAGGGGCGCCCGAATCAGGACCCCGCCTCGGTGTGCTATGAGGCACACGCCCGCGCCATCGGCGATGGGGCTCAGTACCTTATCTGCGATACGGCCGGCCGCCTGCATACCCGCCACAACCTCATGGAGGAGCTTTCCAAGATTCGCCGCTCCATTGCCAAGCAGGACCCCGCAGCACCACAGGCCTGTTACCTGGTGGTGGATGCCACCACTGGCGGCAACGCGCTCATGCAGGCCCGCGAGTTCCACAAGGCTACCCCGCTGAATGCGGTGGTGGTCACCAAGATGGACGGCTCCGGCAAGGGCGGTGTAGCTGTGGCGATTCAGGATGAACTGGGGGTGTCCCCGGTGTTCCTGGGTATCGGCGAGGGGAAGGATGACCTCATTCCCTTTGATGCGGATAAGTACGTGAACACGCTGCTGTAAAGCGATTCTGCGCCATGGAGTGCCTGCTCGGATACACGTATGAGGCTCTGGTGGAGCTGCTGGCCGGTATGGGGCAGAAGCCCTTCCGCGCGAAGCAGCTGCAGGAGTGGGTGTGGAAGCACCGCGCCACCTCCTTCGACCAGATGAGCAACCTCTCCCCCGCGCTGCGCGGGGAGCTGGCGGCGCGCTTCTGCCTGCGCCCGCTGGAGGTGGTGGAGGTGAGCGCGAGTACGACCGGTACCACGCGCAAGTTCCTTTCCCGCATGCAGGACGGGCACCTGGTGGAATCCGTCATCATTCCCGCGGCGGTGGGGCAGGGCGGGGCACACAGCTCGCGCCTCACGCTCTGCGTGTCATCTCAGGTGGGCTGCGCCTTCGGCTGCCGGTTCTGCGCGAGCGGCCTGCTGGGCTTCACCCGCAACCTGAGCGCTGCTGAGATTCTGGGCCAGATTCTGGCGGCGGAGGAGATAGCCGGTGAGCGGGTGGATAATCTGGTGTTCATGGGCATGGGTGAACCCCTGGCCAACATGGATAACCTGCTGGCGGCGCTTACCATCATTCTTGACCCGCACGGGCTCAACATCGGCGCACGCCATATCACTATTTCCACCTCGGGCAATGTGCCGGGGCTTCGCCGCCTGGCGGAATTCGGCCGCCCGCTGAGGCTGGCGGTGTCGCTGCACGGCGCGAGCGATGAAGTGCGCTCGCAGGTGATGCCGGTGAACCGCAAGTGGCCGCTGGCAGAGCTGCTGCCGGCGCTGCGTGAGTGGAACCGCACCGGCAAACACATGATTACGCTGGAGTACATTCTGATTCAGGATGTGAATGCCATGCTGCCCGAGGCCCGCAAGCTGGCCCGTATTGCCCGCGACCTGAACGCCAAGGTGAACCTCATCCCCTACAATACGGTGGAGGGGCTGCCCTGGGTGCGCCCGTCGGAAGCGGATTGCAAGGCTTTCTGCCGCGCGCTCATGGCGGAGAAGGTTCCTGTGACCATGCGCTACGAGAAGGGGCACGATATCAACGCCGCCTGCGGGCAGCTCCGCCTGCGCCGCACGGTGCAGAAACCCTCTGCTCCCGGACAGGCGTAAAATACCCTTGACGAAAGCGCGCCCGGCGTGTATAGTGCGCGCGTGAGCTCGAAGAATGTACCTCTGCTGACCCTGCCGACCACGGAT
>JAZRBC010000144.1:0-2040 GCA_045634905.1 Akkermansia sp. | reverse complement strand
CAGCACAATGACATCGAAGCGCCGCCCCTGACGGGCAAAGCGGTCGAGCCAGTGCAAGGCATCGCCCTTGCAGAAGTAGTGGTCGTCGGGGTCGATATCATTCAGCGCCATATTCTCCCGGCACCAGCTCAGGCAGGGCTGAGCCAGGTCGAGTGTGGTGGTCTGGGCTCCAGCCAGGGCCGCACAAACGGAAAAGGCGCCCGTGTAGGCAAAAGTGTTCAGTACCTTCATGCCGGGGCGGCAGATACGGCGCAACTCGGCACGATTATCGCGCTGGTCCAGGAAAATCCCCTGCGAGTACCCTGCCCCCATGTCCATGAGATAGCGCACACCATTCTCCTGAATCACAAAACGCAGCGGCACCTCCGGACCGCAGAGAAACACCGGCGGCTGCTTCACATCCTTATCCAGACGCTTCACATACACCGGGCACCCCGTGGCGCGCAATTCTTCCTTGAGCGCCGGGGGCAGTTCAACATCACGCAGTGAAACCAGCAGACGATCCGCCAGAGCATCAACAAACACGCCAGACCAGGGCTTGCCATCGGACACACGGAAGGCATCCGTTCCCTCCGGGAGGCGGGCCGTGCGCTGCTTCAGCAGATTCTGCAGTTTACCACTCACAGCAGGAAGGTCTTGGCTGCGGCATCAGCCGCCTTGCGAATGGTGGCAGCCATGGAGGTGAGAGCATTGGCACGCGTGGAAGCCAGGTGCTCCTTGAGTCCACAGCCATCGAGCCTGCCCAGGTCAGCCGCCAGAATCTCCGCCGGGGTCAGCCCGGACAGCAGGCGGATGAACAGAGCAATCAGACCCTTGGTGATAAGGGAGTCGCTATCGGCATGGATGATGAGCTTACCATCGTCCATTTCCGTACCCACCCACACGCGGCTCTGGCAGCCTTTAATCAGGTTGCTGTTCTTACGATATTTCTCGGGCATGGCCGGCAGGCGGCGCCCCAGGGAGATGATGAACTCGTACTTCTCTGTCCAGTCCTCAAAGACGGACATATCATCCAGCAGCTCCTCGATACGTGTGTTGTAATCCATCACTTGCAGCGGCTCTTTGCCAGCGTGTAAAGCACAGCCTTCTGGGCGTGCAGACGGTTCTCAGCCTCGCGGAAAATAACCGGGGCGTTTGCTTCCAGCACCTCATCGGTGATTTCGTATCCGCGGTAAGCCGGCAGGCAGTGCAGCACAATGTGACCGGGAGCAGCCAGCTTCAGCAGCTCGTCGTTCACCTGATACGGGAAGAAAGCTTTCTCCTTAGTGCCCTTCTCTGCCTCCTGGCCCATGGAAATCCACGTGTCGGTGTTGATGACCATGCAATCGCGCACCGCCTCGGCGGCATCCGTGGTGCAGATGATATTCGGGCAATCCAGCGCGGCCAGCGTCTCGGCCTTGGGCAGCGCCTGCTCCGGACCGGCCAGCATGAGGGTGAAGCCCAGGTGCTTGGCAGCCCACATCCAGGAACGGCCCATGTTGTTGTCCACGTCGCCCAGGAAAGCAATCTTCATACCCTTCCAGGAGCCTACGCCGTACTGCTCCTCGATGGTGAGCAGGTCAGCCAGAATCTGGCAGGGATGCTCCAGGTCCGTCAGCGCGTTGATGGTCGGCAGCTTGGAATAGTCGGCAAAATCCACCACATCCTGCTGGTCGTAGGTGCGGATGATAGCGCCGTGAATCATGCGGCCCAGCACGCGGGCAGTGTCCTTGATGGGCTCACCGCGACCCAGCTGGATATCGCGAGTGGAAAGGAACATCGGACGACCGCCCAGTTCAGAGATACCCACCTCGAACGACACGCGGGTGCGGGTGGAAGACTTCGAGAAAATCAGTGCCCAGGTCTGCCCGGCCAAGGGCTGCTCGGTGTGGCAACCACGCTCGGCCTTGAGCTTATGCCCCAGGGCCAGCAACTCACAAATCTGGTCACCGCTCAGTTCTTCAATGGAAAGAAGGTTATTCATGGCTGTATAAATTCCGGGAAAGCTGCACGGTAACACGTTTCACCTGCCCTGTAAAGTTCAGAATGAGTCAGCGCCCC
>JAZRBC010000143.1:0-6009 GCA_045634905.1 Akkermansia sp. | reverse complement strand
ATATACATTTCTGCATTATAACACAAAACGTATCTAAATGCAATGTGGTAAGAAAATTGCGTTAACTTTATAAGCCTAAATTCACACCGTGTGTTTTTGCCATAAGGCCATGACACGAACTTCCTAATGCGTCTGCCCTGAAATCAACAGAAAATGAATTGACAAATCGGGGCAGATGGTATTGAATAAGTACATGCGAATCTGCCTTGCTCTCTCCGCGCTCTCCGTTGCCTTGTTGTCTTCCTGTTCTCAGGTTCAGACTACCCACATTACCGATATGGTGGATTTGCCGTTGAAAACAACGGAATTGCCGGATGAACGCTGGCAGGAGGCCCCCTTGCGTGCCAATGCCCAGTATGTGCTGTACGGGGCCAATTCATCCCGTGAGCGCGAGCTGAGAGTGGGTGACTACTATTTTCTGAGCTGGTACGACGCGGAGCCCCAGAAGCCTGTCAAGGTAGAGATGCTGTATACTCAGGCGCTCACCGGTGCGGATGTGCTCACCCGCGTGGTGGAGCACAAGGAGCCTCGTGAGAAAGCAGGTTCGCGCAAGGAGAAATTCCATTTCTCCGGCCCGGAGCGTGCCAAACGCGGCGATGTGATGACCTGGAAGGTGAATCTCTACGTGGACGGCAAAGTGGTGGATTCTTTGCAGTCCTACCTGTGGGAGTAAGCGAATTCGCTTGACTTCCCGTCGCTTGTAGCGTATCCTTGCGCGCGCATGGCAACGGATATCAGATTCAAGCGCAATTTCTCCATCATTGCCCACATTGACCACGGCAAGACGACCCTCTCGGATCGTCTGCTGGAGTTCACCAATACCATCGGCGAGCGAGATAAGCAGGACCAGCTGCTCGATGCCATGGATCTTGAGCGGGAGAAGGGGATTACCATCAAATCCCATCCTGTCACCATGCGTTACAAGGCGAAGGATGGTAACACATACGAGCTCAATCTGCTCGATACCCCCGGCCACGTTGACTTCTCTTACGAAGTGAGCCGCTCTCTGGCTGCGTGTGATGGTGCCGTCCTCATCGTGGATGCTGCTCAGGGTGTGGAAGCTCAGACCCTGGCTAACATGCATCTGGCCATGGAGCAGCAGCTCGAAATTGTTCCCGTGGTGAACAAAATTGACCTGCCCAGCACTAATCTGCCCCAGGTCTATCGCCAGCTGGAGGAAATCGTCTGCATTCCTCGCGAAGAGGCTATTCTCTGCTCGGCTAAGGCTGGTATCGGCATCGAAGATGTGCTGGAGGCTATCGTGACCCGCGTGCCTGCCCCTGAGGTCCTGGAGGATGATAATCACCTGCGTGCCCTGGTGTTTGACTCTGTGTATGATGCCTACCGTGGTGTGGTTTCCTACGTTCGCCTGGTAAGCGGCAGCGTTTCCCGTGGTATGAAGGTAAAACTTTTCGCCACAGATGAAACCTATGAAGTGAAGGAGGTCGGTATCTTCACTCCCAAGATGCAGGCGACCGACGAGCTGCGTACTGGCGACGTGGGCTACATCATTGCCAACATGAAGAGCGCAGCCGATGTAAAGATTGGCGATACCTATACCAATCTGGCAGACCCCTGCAGTGAGCCGCTTCCCGGTTTCAAGGAAATCCGTCCCATGGTGTTCTCTGGTATCTACCCGGTGGATTCGGCAGATTACGAGGCACTGAAGGCCGCAATGGCCAAACTGCAGATTAATGATGCCGCTTTCACCTATATGGGCGAGAGCTCCGTGGCACTGGGCTTTGGCTTCCGCTGTGGCTTCCTGGGTCTGCTGCACATGGAAATTATCCAGGAACGCCTCCGCCGTGAGTTCAATATGGATGTGATTTCCACCTATCCCTCGGTGATTTACGAAGTCCGTAAGACCGACGGCGAGGAAATCAACGTGGATAACCCCAGCATTCTGCCCGAACCGCAGGAGATAGATGAAATCCGCGAGCCTATCGTCAAGGTGTTCATCATGATTCCCAGCGAGTACATTGGTGCCATTATGAGCATTGTCATGGAGAAACGCGGTGAAGTGACTCACACTGAAACCATCGATGATACCCGCGTGATGCTTACCTGCCGTATACCCATGGCTGAAATCCTGGTCGATTTCAACGATAAGCTCAAGAGCGCCACCCGTGGCTATGGTTCCATGGATTATGAGTATGATGGTTATCAGGCCGCCAAGCTGGTGAAGATGGATATGATGATTGCCGGTGAGCCGGTGGATGCTTTCTCCATGATTGTGCACCGCGACCGCGCCGAGGCTGTGGGGCGCGAACTGGCGACCAAGCTTAAGGATGTGATTCCCCGTCAGCTCTTCACGGTGGCCATTCAGGCCTGTATTGGTGGCAAGATTATTGCCCGCGAAAGTATTTCCCCCATGCGTAAGAACGTGACTGCCAAGTGCTACGGCGGCGACGTGACTCGTAAACGTAAGCTGCTCGAAAAGCAGAAGGAGGGTAAGAAGCGCATGAAGGCCATCGGTAAGGTGAGTATCCCTCAGGAAGCCTTTATCAATGTGCTTAAGAGTGGAGATTAAATCACCAACAATAAAAAAGCCGTGGTACTCACCACGGCTTTTTTATTGTTGATTTTTATCGTTGCGACTTCAGGTCCTGCATGAGCTGCGCGTTGCTGTGGCAGCGTTTCAGGAAGAAGAGCAGCCGCTCCATCGCTTCGGTTGGTTTGTGGTTGGCCAGTCCGCGGCGGATGAGGCGCACCTTCTCCAGCCACAATTCGGGCAGAATCAGTTCTTCGCGGCGTGTGCCGCTTTTCAGGATGTCCACGGCGGGGTAGATGTACATTTCCGCAATGCGGCGGTTAAGCACCAGTTCCATATTGCCTGTGCCCTTGAACTCCTGGAAAATCAGCTCATCCATGCGGCTGTTGGTCTCCACGAGTGCAGTAGCCAGGATGGTGAGGGAACCTGCGCTGCGGGTGTTGCGGGCTGCGGCAAACAGGCGACGGGGTGTCTCCAGCGCCCGTGCATCGATACCGCCGCTCATCGTGCGGCCGCTGCCCCGGTCTGCGTTGTTGTAAGCGCGTGCCAGTCGGGTAATGGAGTCCAGAAGTATCAGTACGTGCTTACCGGCCTCTACCAGGCGTTTAGCGCGTTCAATAGCCATCTCCGCCATGCGGCAGTGTTCGCGTACTGCGCTGTCATTGCTTGACGCGAAAATCTCTGCACCGGGAAGTGCCCGCTTGAATTCGGTCACTTCTTCCGGGCGCTCGTCCACCAGAAGTACCATGAGGTGCAGGTCTTCGCCGTAGTTTTCCATCGCGCCTTCGGCTATGTGCATCAGAAGGGTGGTTTTTCCGGTGCGGGGCGGGGCCACTATGAGCCCTCTCTGACCGCGGGCTACCGGAGCCATCAGGTCCAGTGTGCGGGTTGTGAAGCGGGAGGAAGTGGTTTCAAAGGCGAGCCGGTGGGTGGGGTTGACCGCCTTCAAATCCTCAAAGTGCGGACAGGCAGCGGCTTCTGCCGGCTCCATGCCATTTACTTTTTGCACGGAGATGAGCTGGTGGCCTCGCTCATAGCGCTGTGCCATTCCGGTGAGCTGCACGAAGGGACGCAGACGTAACTCGGAAATGATATCGGCAGGTACGTAGATGGCAGAATCAGAGGGTGCCCAGTCGTTGTCTGCCGTGCGGATGAACCCGAATCCCTTGGCTGTGATTTCCAGCAGCCCCGTAATGCTTTCCGGTTCGCCCACAGGTACAAAAGCTCGTCCCTGTGTCTGCTGCTGGTTGTTATTGTTTTGCTTATGTTTGCTTTTCTGGGGCTTGTTGTGGTGGAAGTCGCGGCGCGACTGTCCGCCGCCCTGGCGTTCGGCCTGGGTGTTCTTGTTCTGCTCACCCTGTGGGCGCGGCTTGCGGTTGAAATGGCGGCGCTGGTTGCGCTGCTGCCGCTGGCTGTTCTGGTTTTCCTCTGGGGTGCTCATATCCTCAGAACGCAAAAAGCTGAGATGTAGCAAAAGAGGGCAGGCGGTTCAAAAGGCACCGCCTGCCCATGGATGAATCAATTTTATCAGAGCTGTTCGAGGACAGCTTCGTCAATTTCGAAGTTGGCGAACACGTTCATCGTGTCGTCGTAGTCGTCCAGCAGGTCGTAAAGCTTCATGACCTTGCGGGCTACGGCTACGTCTGAAATCATGGTGGGATTCTGGGGCACGGAGATGAGCTTCATGCCGGTTACGTTCTTGCCGGCGGCTCCCAGAGCTTCAGAAACGGTACCCAGATCGGTGGGACCGCAGGTGAAAATCCACTCGCCGTCCTCATCACCGGTTTCAAACTCGTCGGCACCGCAGTCCATGGCCAGCTCCATGGCGCTATCTTCGTCGAGAGCGGCATCGATGAAGCGAATCTCGCCCTTGCGGTCAAACTGGTAGGATACAGAACCGGGGGTGCCCATGTTGCCACCGTTCTTGGAGAAAATGGTACGGATTTCGGAGGAGCAACGGTTGGTGTTGTCCGTGGCTACCTCGACGATGATGGCAGTACCTTCCGGACCGTAGCCTTCGTAGGTCACTTCCTGAATGGCTTCACCCTGCAGTTCGCCCGTACCTTTCTTCACTGCGCGGTCGATATTGTCCTTCGGCATGGAAGCTGCCTTGGCACCTTCGATAGCGGTACGCAGGCGCGGGTTCGTATCAATATCGCCACCGCCGCTCTTGGCAGCCAGGGTGATTTCCTTGGAGAAACGGGCGAATATCTTGCCCTTCTTCGCGTCGGCTGCTGCCTTCGTGAACTTAATCTTGGACCATTTGTTATGACCGGACATAAATGCTATGTATATGGGGTGAAAAAATCACGAGCGGGAGCAGAGGGGCTTTTCTGAAAGCCGGGTGGCTCAAGACCCACCCTCCCGTTTGCGCCAGAGCGGAGACCAATCTCTGCTGCGCGCCGCTGTTGCAGCGGCAACCGGCAATTGCCGGAAAAAGAAAAAATCGAGCTGACAGGATTCGAACCTGCGACCTCTTCGTCCCGAACGAAGCGCGCTACCAGCCTGCGCTACAGCTCGCTCAATTAACCGGGGCAATTATACATGTAATTTTACCTTTGGCAAGAATAAATTCTACATTTAACAGAAAAATGGCACAAAAAGGCACCGCATGGCGGTGAGCCATGCGGTGCACAGGTAATAAGGCCACAGGGGAGAGACGCATTTCCTGTGGTGTTGAGAAGTGGTTGATTAATTCTTGCTGCGGGATTTGTAGGAATCACGCACCTGGGCATCATTTATCGCATTCTTGGCTGCCTTTTCCTTGGCCTGTTCAGCCTCGTACTTGATATCCTCGTCCTTATCGGCGACAAAGCGGTCAAGCAGAGCAATGACCCAGTCGTGGTCGTGCAGGGTGCCCAGCACTCGGATGACCTGCTGCTTCTGCTTACGCATTTTTTCCAGCTTCTTGAGCTCTTCATTAAGCCTTTCGAGCTCAGCGCCTTCGCCGATGTAGAGGGTGGACATGGGGTCAGTCTTGTTGATGATGTCCTGGATGCCGGAAGTGTCACCGAAGGGTTCATCGAAGTAGAGCCCCAACAGCTTGTCGGCAGCCTCAATCGAACGTTCACGGTTCTGAGCCAGAATCGTGCCAATGATGCTCTGGATGCGATCCTGGGCCTGAGCATTGTCCTTGTGAGCCTCTTTCTGTTCCAGCACGTAGTCGAGGATTTCATCGTTACCCCAGGCGCCGATGAATACAGCGGGAGCTCCCTTCCACTTTTCGGATTCCAGCTGGCTCTTGTAGAATTCCAGAGCCTTGGGAGAGCAGGCGCGGGCCAGAGAGGTGGCGATGGCATTATTCTTCCGGAGCTTTTCAGGGATGCCCTCAAAGATTTCATCGCCCAGCTTGGCTTTTTCTGCAGCATCATCCATCATGGTGAGGATGTTGTCCAGACAGATGCAGAGATTGCCGGCCAGTTTGTTGTCCGTGATGTCGGATTTGAGCAGTGCTACGATTTCCGGGGTATCGGCGGGGGTTACGCGCAGACCGATGCATTCCCAGATGCCGGCCAGAA
>JAZRBC010000142.1:0-5553 GCA_045634905.1 Akkermansia sp. | reverse complement strand
GTTCAACCTCGACGACAAGACGCTCTACCCGGGTAAGCACGGGCTGCAGCTCTTCCACAGCAGAAGCAGTCGCCGATGCTGCATTCTGCACCCGGCGCAACAGGTACAGGGCATCATCTATAGCATCGCACCACTCCGCGTAACAACGTGCCAGCGGGCTTTCGCTGCCACGCACCTCGTTACCGGCCTCCGGCGTACTCATCCCGTAAAACTGAAAGAGCTCCAGCAGCTCATCCGCGCCATAGGCATTCACCTCCACCAGGCGCTGCACTACCGGCATATACCCCTGGGTGATGTGCATCATATCGCGCATCATCTGCTCCAGCTGGCGTGCGGCTTCAGCGCTCTCTATCGGCATCTGGCTGAGTTGCCCGGCACCACTGTGCAGAAACTCCATCTTGCGGTGCAGCTCTGCCGCGGCTTTCTGACCGCTTTCCCGGTCACTTACCATACGCAACAGCCTGTCCACCTCACACGATTCCCGCACCAGGCGGCTGCACAAATCCAGCGCATCACCCTGAGGTGCTGCAGAAACCACAGCCGGCAGGGCGATTAACAAGGCACTTCCCCATATATGGCACCGGGTCATCATCCGGGGTTATTGTAACGGTGATTTCTGCTACTGTCAAGGGGGTATTTGAGGAAATAACGCCACCACTCCACCCACTGCAACAGGCTCCGGAAGCGGCAAGACTGGAACTTCTGTCTGTGCGCACAGGCATGCGGCCAATAACAAAAGGGCGCGCTGCCGTTGCCGGAGCGCACCCCTGAAGGGAATCTTTTACCTTGTCATCAATGACCGCTCAGAGTCGTGATGTAGTAACCGGCGATAACGGCGGTACCAATCACACCGGCCACATTCGGACCCATGGCGTGCATGAGCAGGAAGTTCGTGCGGTCAGCCTGCTGACCCACATTGTGGGACACGCGGGCAGCCATCGGCACGGCGGACACACCGGCGGAACCGATAAGCGGATTGATGGGATTCTTACGCCAGCCGGGAACCAGGTTCATGAGCTGAGCGCAAAGCAGACCACACACGGTTGCCACGGCGAAGGCCACCACACCCAGAAGGATGATGAGGAGAGTTTCCTGCTGGAGGAAACGGGCCCCCTGCATGGTGAGACCGACGGACACGCCGAGAAGGATGGTGGTGATGTTCATGAGTTCGTTCTGCGCGCAGCTCACCAGACGCTCGGTCACCTGGCATTCGCGCAGGAAGTTGCCCAGCATCAGCATACCCAGCAGCGGAGCTGCATCCGGGCACAGCAGAATAGTGGTCAGCGTCACCACGAAGCAGAAGAACAGCTTCTCGCCCTTGGATACCTGACGCAGACTCTTCATCTTGATCTTACGCTGAGCCTCCGTGGTGCAGAGCTTCATGAACGGCGGCTGAATCAGCGGCACCAGTGCCATGTAGGTGTAAGCAGCCACAGCGATGGCACCGAGCAGCTCAGGAGCCATCTTACAGGCCAGGAAAATGGAGGTAGGACCGTCAGCCCCACCGATGATACCGATAGCAGCAGCCTGCCCCTTGGTGAAACCGAGCCCCACAGCGCAGAGGAAGGTGAAAGCCACACCACCCTGAGCAGCGGCACCCAGCAGCAGAGACTTGGGAGAAGCCAGCAGCGGACCGAAGTCGGTAAGAGCTCCCACGCCCATGAAGATAAGAGCGGGGAAAATCTCGCACTTGATGCCAAGGCCCAGCCAGTCAAACAGACCACCGTGGGGCTTCACCAGCAGGTACTTCTGCGGGGTCTGACCACTCACGACCAGCTTACCCTTCTGCACCTTACCGGTTTCCGGATCCACAGCATCCTTGACGGTCATGGGGGCATCCATGGCGGCGGTGTATTCAGCAGCCTGAGCAGGGTCTATACCCTCTGTGCTCTGCTTGCTGACACCAGCATCCTCAAACGGAGCCAGTTCCAGCTGGATGAAGCCCACGTCCTGCATGGTGGAGCGGGTCACCTTGCCTTCTTCAATGGCAACCACCTCACGCTGAGCCTGGGTAATGACCATGCCGTTATCCGGAATGTTGGCGATAAGAGCACCGAAAGCAATCGGCACCATGAGCAGCGGTTCAAACTGCTTCACCACACCCAGATACAGCATCACGGCCACAACACCCCACATCACGTACATCTGCCAGGTCATCTGATAGATGCCCATGCCGGAGATGAAGCTAGCGAAGGAATCGAAAAGTTCTTGCATATCTGTATAATGCGTTGTTTATACACTACCTCTGCACCAACGGGGCGCAGAGCCTGCAGATACATACTTAACCGATGTAAGCCAGAGTCTGACCTTCCGTCACGGTGTCGCCGGGCTTCACTGCGAAGCTGGTCACGGTACCGTTAGCGGGGGCGTAGATCACGGTGTTCATCTTCATGGCTTCCACGGTCATCACCTGGTCGCCTTCCTTCACGGCAGCGCCGGGCTGCACGTCGAGGGAAACCACCTTGGCAGCCAGCGGGCTGGGGATGGGGGTGCCGGAACCGGCAGCAGCGGGAGCAGGAGCAGCAGCCACAGGAGCGGGAGCAGCCACGGGGGCGGGAGCCACCACGGGAGCAGCCACAGGGGCAGGAGCGGGAGCGCCGGCCACGGGGGCGCAGCCACCAACGGTTTCAACGGTTACATCAAAGGTCTGACCGGCAACGGTAATACGGAGCTGTTTCATATTATTTTTTCTATTTGTATTTTGTTTGAAGTGTTTTTTATGAGGAGGGGGTGTGCGTGGTATTATCAGCGCACGGGAGAATTGTTCATGGCAGCAGCGCGGCCACCCTGCCCGTAAGCAGTGTCTACCGGCTTGATATCCAGAATGCGAGCCTCATTACCCACCGTCACCTTGACGGCAGCGGCAATGGCGGCAACGACCTGCGGTGTTATACTGCTCTGCGCAGCATCGTAGATGCCGGCGGCAATAGCTGCCACCTGTGCAGGCGGCAACTCCGGTGCCACCACAGGGGCAGCGGCCGGGGCGGGGGCCATGGCTGCCTTGGCAGCCTCGGCCTGCGCCTTGCGCTTAGCATCCAGACGCTGTGCCACGGCTCCCGATACCGTCAGAATGACGCTCAGGAAGCTGAGGCAGCAAATCACCACACACATGCCGGTCACCTGGTAGATGACGGCATCCATATCGAGTGCAGCGAGTGTCTGTATCATTGTTTATATTGGGTTTGTGAAATCATTTACAGCGGCATATTGCCGTGCTTCTTGGCGGGGTGGCTCTCGCGCTTGCTGAGCAGAGTGCGCAGGGTGAGCGCAATGCGGGCGCGGGATTCCTTCGGGTCGATGATATCGGTCACCTGATCAGAAGCAGCGGCGGCATAGGGGTTGGAGAATGCCTTCTCGTACTCGGCCACCAGTTCCTGCTGGCGGGCAGTGCGGGCGGCGGCATCCTCGATTCCCTTCAGCTCGCGGCCGTAGAGAATCTGCACGGCACCGGCAGCACCCATCACCGCGATTTCTGCGCAGGGCCAGGCATACACAGCATCGGCACCCAGTCCCTTGCAGCACATGGCGATGTAGGCACCACCGTAGGCCTTGCGCATGATGAGGGTCACCTTCGGCACAGAGGCGGAGGAGTAGGCATAAATCATCTTGGCACCGTGGCGGATGATACCGCCGCGCTCCTGCTGCTTGCCGGGCAGGAAGCCGGGCACGTCTACCAGGTTCACCAAGGGGATGTTGAAGGCATCGCAGCAGCGGATGAAACGGGCAGCCTTGTCGGAAGCGTCGATATCGAGGCAACCGGCCTTCACGGCGGGCTGGTTAGCGATGATACCCACCACCACACCACAGATGCGGCCGAAGCCCACCACCACGTTGCCGGCAAAGTTGGCATGCACCTCCAGGAAGCTGCCTTCATCCACCAGGCGGGCAATCACCTTCTGCACATCAAGCGGCGTGTTGTTATTGTCGGGGATGATGTCGTTCATACCCTCCTGCGGGGCAATGTCGAGCGGCTGGCTCAGGTCATGCGGGGGCTCCTGGGCGTTGTTGGAAGGCAGATAGGTCAGCAACTGCTTGGCAAGGGAGATGGCGTGCTCATCAGACTCTGCCACAAAGTGGGCATTGCCGGAGACGGAGGAATGCACGGCTGCACCGCCGATTTCCTCCATGGTGCACTGCTCGTAGGTCACCTGCTCAATCACCTTCGGGCCGGTGATGTACATACCGGCGGCACCACCCTTGCGGATGATGATGAAGTCCGTCAGGGCAGGAGAATAGGCAGCACCACCGGCGCAGGGACCGAGAATGAGCGAAATCTGCGGCACCACACCGCTGGCGGCCACGTTGTTGTAGAACACGTTGGCAAAACCGGTAAGGGATTCGATACCCTCCTGCAGACGGGCACCGCCGGAATCGTTAATCTGAATGATAGGCATGCCGGCTTTCAGGGCGTACTGCTGAGCATCGCAGATTTTCTGGGCATGCATGTAGCCCAGCGAACCACCCTGAGCCAGAAAGTCAGCAGCCGTGGCTGCCACGGGACGTCCGTTCACCAGGCCGAAGCCGGTCACGATTCCATCGCCGGGGATATCCTTGTTCAGCATGCCGAAGTTGCTGCAGTGGTGCTTGGTATGCATGCCGATTTCGCTGAACGAACCGGCATCAAACAGGCAGGACATGCGCTCGCGGGCTGTCCAGTCACCTTTAGCGTGGCGGGCATCATATTTCTCCTGCGAGGCCGCGTACTTAATCTTCTTCTGTCGCGTCTCGAGTTCCTCCAGTAATTTGGGGTCTATGGCCATATTCTGTAATGGTAAAATTCTTCAGAATTGCGGAATGTGGGTACAGTCCACCTACGCTGCAGCATTCTATCACGCCCCCAGCCGCATGAAAAGCAAATTCTTTTCATCGCCGCGTTTTTCACCTCCATGCACGAGCAATTTCACCACCACCGCAACCGAAAGCTTCGATACACGAAGCAAATTCGATAACTGGATAGCTCAGCCTTACCCCTGCACCGTAATACGCGGGGTAATGATGCAGCGTCTGTAGGTGCCGGGCGCCACGTGGGTGCGGGGCCACACAATGCAGTCATCCATAACCACACCGGCGGGTATGACGGCATCCTGCCCCACTACGCAGTCTTCACCCAGGTCGGCTCCGGCAGATATGCACGCGGTGGGGTGAATGCGCTCGCGGCTGGTAAGTTCCATCATGGTATCCACATAGCCTGCGGGGGAACCGATTTCGTGCCAGTTGGCCCAGTCGAACACCACGCCGCCTACGCGACCTTGTTTGATGAGCTCCAGCCAGATAGGAACGATGGAAAAGGTATCTTCCCCCGGGAATAATGTCGCTACCTCTGGCTCCATGAGGTATACCCCGGCAAACTGGTGCGTGCCGGGATTCACCCCCAGCGCGTGGCGCATGTCGGTGATAGCGCCGGTTTCTTCATCGAAGCCCACATTCCGCTTACCATCCACACTGCGCAGCGCCAGCGTCACCAGATTGCCGCGTCGCTTGTGCTCTGCCAGCAAATCCGCCACCGGAATATCGGTCAGGATATCACCATTGTGTACCAGCAGAGGCTCGCCG
>JAZRBC010000141.1:0-20789 GCA_045634905.1 Akkermansia sp. | reverse complement strand
GATTTCCCAATGCTGCTCATAGGCAAAGATGATATCGCCATAGCCATCATCCCCGTGCTGTACCGCCTTCACCGGGTTCGGCTGCAGCGGATAGGCGACCACACGCGCACCAAAGATACCTTTCGGCTCCAGCATCAGCACGCGCTTATCGGTGAGCAGATACAGCGTACGCTCCTTCTGCCGGCGATACCGGGCGGGCGAGCTGATGAGGCACGCGGCTAATAAAATGAGAGGCGAAACAAAGGCAAGCACAAGCCACCATACCTGCTGCATCTGGTAAAGAGCATAAGCCAGCATACCGAGCAGCACCACCCCAGAAAATACTCTCCCGACCGCTTCCACAATATCCATCTGCGGGCGCGGGCGGGTCACCAGCACCACCCGTTCGTCATCCTGCAAGACCGACTGAACGCGTGCATTGACCTTCGGGGAAAGATTCCAATCCAATAAACTCATAGGTTAGTAACTTGTTGTAGCTGCATTCTATACCATCGCCTGAGCCTCTTCAAGAAAAAAGAGCTTCTCCCCTGTTGCGGGGTGTACCTGTCGTACCATATACAGAGAATCCCGGGGAAACTGACTCCCCGGGATTCTTTGGAAATCACAATCTGTACGGGCGTATCAGTTGCCGCGCACAGTAGTGGTCTAGGTGGTGATGATACCAAGGATGCTGTCAACACTGACGTCGACGGAAGACACGGTGGTAATGCCACCGTTCTTCTTGGCCGTGTCAATGGAAGCATCACCCTCAGCCCAGAGGCCAAGATAACAGGTGGTGGTGGCCTTGCCTACCTTACCGCTGGTGCCGGCACATGTGCTGGTCACCGGGGCAGCAACATCGGTGTAACTTCATCGGAGCACGGGACTTCAGTCCCGATTAAACTCTCCGTGATTTCCGGGACTGAAGTCCCGTGCCCCGAAAACAACAATCTCGCTTAATTATGCCAACGCGTAATATCCCCGCCAACTTCCAATTTAATAATGCTAGTCTGCATCATAAAAAAAAAAGCCGCCGGAGGTTTCTCAGCGGAACCTCCGGCGGAAAATGGAAATATGAGTATCAGAACCTTACTTCTGGGAAGCTTCCACAGCCTCGTATGCCTCGGTGTAGGCCTTTTCAGCAGCAGCCTTGGCGGCGGCAGTGGCCTTCTCGGCAATCTCTACTTCGGCGTCGAGCTTGGCAGCAGCGGCCTTGTAGGCAGCAACGGCAGCGGCATCGCCGGACTTGGCAGCATCGTACAGGTTCCAGAGGTCAAGCTTCTTCACAGCCAGCTTCTGAGCCTCGGTGTAGGCAGCAGCAGCAGCGTCGGTGGCAGCCTCCTCAGCGGGGGTAGCCCAGGCGTGCTGGTAGCCCTTCACGTCATTCCAGTGGCCGCGGGTGAAGTCGGGGAAAGAAACGGAGCAGTTGTTGTTGTCCATGGACAGGGTGCCCAGCTCAGCAAGGCAGCACCATTCGGCCAGGTCATACACGTCCATATCCAGGGGCAGACCGTTCTGCAGGCAGTAGACCATGCGCACGTCCATGAAGAAGTCCATGCCGCCGTGGCCGCCCACCTTCTCAGCCATCTCACCATACTTCTTGATGATGGGGTGACGATAGGTCTCGCGAAGCTTCTTCATGTTCTCCTCGCTCATGAAGGAGTGGGAGTCCAGGTCCTCCAGGTCGGGGGCACCCTCAGCATCCTTCATGTGACCGCTCTCGAGCACGAAGCCCTCGATGGGGTACTTATTGGCGAAACCGCGGGTACCGGTCAGCTGGAACAGGCGGTTGTAAGGCTGCGGGTTCATCACGTTGTGCTGAATCTCCACTACCTTGCCGTTGGCGGTGCGCATCAGGGTGGTGGTGTGGTCACCGTTGCGGAATTCCGGGCAGGGCTTGCCGGTCTGCTTCTCCACGAGCTCGCGGCCGTGCACAGACTTGGTGTCCATGGCCACCAGGGTGGTGAAGCGGTCGCCGCGGTGAATATCCATCACCTGAGCCACAGGACCGAGACCGTGGGTGGCATACACGTCACCACGGTTCTCCTTGTTGTACTTAAGGCGCCAGGCAAGCTTTTCGGGGTCGTTTTCGGGGTTGGTCCAGTAGGACTTCCAGAACGGGTCAAGGTTGTGGATGTAAGCACCCTTGGCGTAAATCACCTCACCGAAAATGCCCTTCTGAGCCATGTTCAGGGCATCCAGCTCGAACCAGTCGTAGCAGCAGTTCTCCAGAATCATGCAGTGCTTGCGGGTCTGCTCAGAGAGGTCGATAAGTTCCCAGCACTGCTGCAGGTTCATGGCGCTGGGCACCTCGATGGCGGTGTGCTTGCCATTCTTCAAAGCGCACTGAGCCACGGGGAAGTGGTGATCCCAGTCAGTAGCAACATAAACCAGATCGATGTCATCGCGCTTGCAGAGTTCCTCGTAACCGGTGGCGCCGTAGTAGATATCGGCAGGGGCCATGCCGGCCTCACGCAGGTACTTCTGGCACTTCTCAGCGCGTTCCTTCTCGTAGTCGCACAGAGCCACGATCTCCACACCGGGGATATGGGTGAAACGGGCTACAGCACCCGGACCACGCATGCCAAGGCCAACGAAAGCCACGCGCACAGTCTTCAACTTGGGAGCCTTCAGGCCCAACACATGCTGCTGCCCCTCAGGACGAGCGGGAGTCTCCACCACGAGGGTGCCTTTATCCCAGCGGGTCTTGGTATCGGGAGACAGCGACTGAGCCTGAAGCCCACTCACTGCGAAGAGGGTCAGGAACGCCAGCGTCAATACACGATTCAGTTTCATATATACAAACAATACGGAGTTTATCTCCCCATTCTGTCAAAGTTTTATTAAAACCCGGATTTTTCATCAGGGAGAAGTCGCTTCATTCTACCGATTCAACCACGGCAGGTCAAGCAGTTTTTCCTGCATCAGCCACGGCGTTTGAAAGGCAGACACAGCAAGCCGATGAGGGTCACCCACGGCCAGGGGTCAATAACCACAGCCAGCGGTATGATAACCTGGCGCCACGCCGGCTCCAGACTTCCGGCCATGATAAAACAGACCGTGGCAAGAATGGGGATGAAGGAAGAGAACTTCTTTCCCCGCAGATTATGAATCAATATGCACCAGTTTGCCATGCCGATGATGCTGCCCAGCAACGCCAGCACCACCACCATACCCCGGAATGTAAGCCCTGGCACGCCGCAAAAGCTCTCAATGCCGTACAGAATGGCGGCACTGCCCAGCAGGATATAAAGCAAAGGCATATCAGCGGGAGGCGTATTCACGCGCCAGGCGGATATAGTCCTTCGCGTGGTCGATATTGGCCTGTTCTGTTTCGGGCGGCAGCTGCTTCACCACCTTGGCGGGGGAACCCAGCACCAGGCTGTGCGGCGGAATGACGGTCCCCTTGGTCACCAGAGCATGTGCCCCCACAATGGAGCCGTGCCCCACCACCGCGCCATCCAGCACCACCGCCCCCATGCCGATGAGGCAGGCATCCTCCACGGTGCAGGCATGCAGAGTCACGCTGTGGCCAACCGTCACATATCTGCCGAGTCTGCAGCCGTATTCATAATCCACATGCAGGCAGCAGTTATCCTGCACATTACTCCCCTCCCCTATCTCGATGGGCGACACATCGCCCCGGATGGTCGCGTTGTACCACACATTGGAATCGGGGTGCAAGGTCACCCGGCCGATGATATCGGCACTGGCGGCCACAAAAGCGGGAGCATTCAACTGCGGGCTTGCCCCACCAAAGGATTCAATTGCCATGATTTCAGAAAGAAGAACCACCGGCAAAGTGCCAGACCTTGCCGGTGGTGAGTTGTATCAAATGAAGAAAAAACTTATACTATCAGCCACGGGGCTTCACCACGGCAATCTTGCCGGAGCGGGTCACCATGTCCACATCGTAATCGCTCATGAGGTCAAGGAAACGGTTCAGGCGGAACTGACCGCCGGAAATCTCGATGGTGAGCATCTCGCGGGTGGCATCAATCACCTGGGCGCGGAACATATCGCAAAGCTGCAGAATCTCCGTCTTATTCTCACCGAAACGCACGCGCACCAGCACAATCTCACGATAGAACGTAGGCTCATTGCGGTAATCAATCACCTCTACCACATTCACCAGTTTGCTGAGCTGCTTGATGACCTGGTCGAGCTTCTCATTGTCCTCCTTCACGTCGATGGTCATGCGGGAGAACTTGGGGTCCTCGCAGGGGGCCACGTTGAGGGAGTGAATGTTATAGCCGCGACCGGAGAACAGACCGGCTACGCGGGAAAGCACACCAAACTTGTTTTCCACGAGCACGGAGATAGTATTAATCGGTTTGTCAGTCGGCATAATGTGTAGGGGGTGAAATCGTGATAAAGAATACCTGATACACCGCGTCACGTCAAGCAGTAACTTCAGGCGCAGACGCAGTATTTTCGGTATTTGTGTTCTCCTCCGCAGCACCCGCAGAAGAGGAGGTCTCTCCTTCCGGCTGGGATTTCTTGCGAGGCTTCTTCTCCTTTTTGACGTTGAACTTGTTGGCGGCAGCCTGGAAACCTTCGCGGAGCATCATGACCGTGGCATCCTCAGCCCTGGCGAGAGATTCTTCCAGCAGCGGGCGTTCATCCGGCGCAAACCTGCCCAGCACATGCCCCACCATTTCCTTCTGTCCCGGGGCGCCGATGCCCACGCGGATGCGCGGAAACTTCTCGCCTCCCAAATGCGCGATGAGGGATTTCATGCCATTGTGCCCACCGGCAGAACCGGAAGCACGCAGGCGCATGGTGCCCACGGGGAACGAAATGTCATCGTAAATGACCAGCACCTGCTCCGGTTCGAACTTGTAATAGCGCATGATGGGTCCCACGCACTCGCCGCTGCAGTTCATGAAGGTCTGCGGCTTGATAAGCAGCACCCCCGGTCCAGCGGCCAGCTCACCCTTGCGGGCTTTATCCAGCTTCCACTCCGCACCGAAGCGGCGGGCCAGGCGGTCCAGCACCATGAAACCGACGTTGTGCCGGGTCTCAGCATAATCGCGGCCCGGGTTCCCCAGGCCGACGATAATGCGAATAGGTAAATCAGCGCTCATGAGCTCAGGACTGAGCCGCAGCCAGCGCGGCCAGCGAAATGTTGCGGTTCACAGCATTCAGGTAAGCGCGGGCGGAAGCCTCGATAACGTCCGTGGCGGCACCCTTGCCGGAAACCGGCTTACCGCAATCGCAGGAGCCGAACTGCACCTTCACCGTCACTTCACCCAGAGCATCCTGACCGATGGAGGTGGCGCGCACGTTGTAATCCACCAGCTCGCCCTTGCTCTTCGTGATGCGGTCAATGGCCTTGAAGCATGCGTTCACCGGACCGTTACCAATGGCGCAGTCGGTGTACATCTTGCCGTCCTTCTCCAGCTGCACGGTGGCAGTGGGACGGGCGGCAGAGCCGGCCACGAACTGAATATCCACCATCTTCCAGGTGCCGTCGCAGGTGTCCAGAGAGTCGTTCACCAGAGAAGCCAGGTCGTCATCATACACAAACTTCTTGCTGTCGCCCACCTTCTTGAAACGCTCGAACACGTGGGTGATTTCGGAATCGGAAAGATTGTAGCCCAGCTTCTCGAGACGGGCCTTCACGGCAGCACGGCCGGAGTGCTTGGTGAGCGGAAGCTCGGTCTCACCCCAGCCCACTTCAGCGGGGTCGATCACCTCGTAGGTCTCGCGCTTGGCCAGGATGCCGTGCTGGTGAATGCCGGAGCTGTGGGCAAAAGCGTTCTCACCCACAATGGCCTTGGAGCGCTGCACGGAAAGGCCGCTCATGCTGGCCACCACGCGGCTGGTCTTCACGATTTCGCGGGTTTCGAGGTTGTGCGGTTTCTCACCGGCGGCGAAGCCGAAGGCCTCCGGGCGGGTGGAAAGGGCCATGGCCACTTCTTCGATGGCGGCGTTACCGGCGCGCTCGCCGATGCCGTTGATAGTGCCTTCCACCTGGCGGGCCCCGGCGGTTACTGCAGCCAGGGAGTTGGCCACAGCCAGGCCGATGTCGTTGTGGCAGTGCACGGAAATGACAGCCTTGTCGATATTCTTCACATGTTTGACCACATAGTCAATCATGGCGATGTATTCCTGCGGCGTGGTGAAGCCCACGGTGTCCGGCAGATTCACGGTGGTAGCACCGGCCTCGATGACAGCCTCCACCACCTGGGCAAGGTAGTCGTGCTCGGTGCGGCTGGCATCCTCGGCGGAGAACTCCACATCGTTCACCAGGCTCTTGGCAAGCTTCACACCGGCCACGGCCATCTCGATGATTTCCTCCTTGCTCTTCTTGAGCTTGAATTCGCGGTGCAGCGGGCTGGTGGCCAGGAAGGTATGTATGCGGCCACGGTCACCGGCGGGAGCCACAGCAGCGGCAGCGCGGCGGATGTCGTTCTCCACGCAGCGGGCAAGACCGGCGATGCGGCACTTCTTCACCGTGTTGGCAATGGTGAACACGGCCTCGAAGTCGCCATCGGAAATGCAGGGGAAGCCGGCCTCGATGATATCCACGCCTAGCTTTTCGAGCTGACGCGCTACCTCCAGCTTCTGCCGGAGATTCATGGAAGCTCCCGGACACTGCTCACCATCGCGAAGCGTGGTGTCGAAGAATAATACTTTGTCGCTCATACTAGACGTTTCTATGGTTGGTTAACGGAAACCTCACTATACAGAAATGCCGCACAAAAGCAAGCTGATTGTGCGGCATTCATTAAAATAATTCTAAAGTAGAAACTTTAGCATGACATACCCGGCTTATTTGCCTTTATTTCCGGCACCATGCTGTTTCAGCAACTCGCGCAGCCGCTGATATCAGCAGAAACCGGAAATTACTCAGCGGCCGGAGTCACCTTCACGGCGAAGGATTTTTCTCTAAGGGGCGCCTTACCCTTTTCCCAGGGGCGGGCATACACCACACGCACCACCTGAGTCCCCGGCTTCACGGCTGTGATGGTCAGAGAAGTCGGCGTGGGGAAACCACAGCACATGCCGCCTTCTTCCTGTGTCACACAGCGGAGATCCACCGTCACCGGAGCATCCTCCGGCAGAGTCTCGGCCTGTCGCCAGATAAAACCGGTGGTGGGGTTACCATCCAGCAGCACTGTCACCTTCTGCCCTACCTGCAGATTAACCGGAACAGGTGCCTCTACAGCATTCTGCGCCAGAACCGGAACTGCCACCAGAGCAGCCATCAGAAATGAACCAAGTGTCTTCATGGCCATGCTTTTACCAGTTTTTGTTCTCTATGTCAATAGCAGACTCCCCAAAATACGATTCAACAAATATGGCGCAGATATGGCGCAGATATGGCGCAAATATCACAAATCGTCAGATTCATTCAACAAAAGCACCCATTCTACGTTGCGAGCAGCTCCCTTACGCTGCATAATCTTCGCTTCTATGAGAGAAGCACAAGCACGCTGAATCGATCTCCGACTCACACCTATCTGAGCAGCTAAATCGTTTTGTTTAACGTAAGGGTTCTCTTTTACGAGTTCGACAATCCTCCTTTCGGTTTGAGGTAAATCTCTAACCGATTTCCTGCATTGATGAAGCGTTGCCGGCTCCATCTTCCTTTCAGCATCCGGCTCCACGTAATCCGGATCTATGGGGAAGATAACATTGACATCTGCGCCATTCACCTTATATATCGGTTCTGGGTAATTATTCTGGTAGCAGTAGTCGAAAACATTATTGATACCTCGCCCCCATGCCTCGATGAACCCGGCGCGGAAGAACGTATGCGCAACGAGCGGATTGTATGGATGGGAAGAATGCACGCCAATGAGCTCATTAACTCCCCAGCCCCACGGAAGCACACAACAGTTGCTTATCATGAGCCTGTCATCATCCACACGAATCTGAACGGGAACACAGTCAGACCAGTTACAATGAACAAGCGCATTGTACACCACCTCTCGCACTGCAGGGCGAGGATACGGATACCGCTCCACACGCGTCTCCTTGTGGTACGAGATAGTAGCCTTGAAATATTTGAGGAAAAGGAAATCCACCACCTTGGAGGCCAGCTCTATTAGCGAGCCGCGCATTTCATCATGATACAAGAGTTTACTACCCTCAGTAAAACGTCCGATTTTTACGTAACACCCGAATTGGACACGCTCCGGGTCGTGATAAAAAAGAAGAGCAGCCGCACGAGTAAGCCGACCGGAGTCATCGAGCAAGTGTAAACGTTCGAGAAGTTCGGCGGGAGAAGCAGCTAAATCGGCCTCGCTCAAGCGCCCGGTACGTTTGGCTTCACTACGGAAAATATTGAAACTTCCACGGTCAAGATCTTCAATTGAGAGAGAGGACACAGGGGCCGCATCCCAGCGAAGTCCAGTCTTGCGGGTAAGAAAATCATTGAGAGCAGCCCCCTTGAGCTGTTGACGGGTACTACCGCAGCGATAATGATACTCCCCCCTGTAATTGACAGGAACAGAGCTGGGGGCCACGTTGATTTCAATGTAGAAAAGGCCTTGATTCTCATAGAGATTGACCTCCGGCATAATACCAAGCACGGAAACTATCTTGTTCGGAATATCCTCCATCAACTGAGCATAGTCCGAAAGTCCTGTCACCAGGCCATTATCATCCATACCGATATAGATACGCCCACCCTGAGCATTTGCAAAACCACAAATCCACTTCAAATACTCATCGCGCCACGATGTTTTCCACTCGATATTCTGATCTTCAGGCATAGCAGGCCACCTCTGGCCATCAGCGTAACAATTCGGCTATTGAAAATCAAGTCATTTTATGCAGGAAGCTCTCAAAAACACATGCATAGCAGCGGCAGCAGAAGCGTCACCAACAACAGACCGATACCAATCATGGGAGAACAACGCACGGTCCAGCCCAGCGGTTTTCCTTTTTCATCATATCATTTTCTGCGTTTTCTGCCACGTTTACCCTGCCCTGGAGGACTGGGGCGGCCCCGGCGTTGTTTTCCGGGGCGCTCGCGGAAGAAGCGGCGAAGCGGAGACAGGCCGAAACGCATGAACAGCCAGATACCTCCACCCACGACAATGGCCAGCACCATGAGCGCTTCCTTGCCTATGTTCCCACGCACCTCTTCCGGCAGCAGCATGATGGGAGGACCCACCACCATAAGCCCGCAAATAACGATGCCGCCGTCGAACAACTGACTTCTCGCCGAATAGGCATCCTTTTCCTGTTCCCAGCCGGAAACAGACAGGAAACCCAGCCCCATGAGCCCCAGCAGACACACCAGCACCCCCAGAGTCCATGGATGAGCTCCGGCCGCCAGCAGGAAATGCCATTCCATATTCATCACACAAGCTCCTCCAGGTCAGCAACGGCCGATTCATTCCCCTGCTCTGCGGATAAAGCAAGAAGGCGGCGGGCTTCGGACAGATTCTGCTCCAGACCGAAATCCGCATCGCGATACGCAACACCCATGCGCCACTGGGCGGCAGCATCTTCCGCCTCGCAGGCCCGGACGTACCAATGATGAGCCAGCTGCAGGTCAGCCTGTGTGCCGAAGCCCGTTTCATAGCAGCACCCAAGATTGTACATGGCCTGTGGCACATCCCACCCGGCAGCCAGACGGTAAAACCCAAAAGCACGGGCTGCATCCTGCGGCACACCGATGCCCGAATCATACAGGCAGCCGAGATGCAACTGAGCCAGCCCATGCTCCTTGGCAGCGGCCCGCATGTACCAGTAGGCAGCTATGGCTTCATTCTGCACCACGCCGTTGCCGGATTGATAGCACGCGCCAAGCTGGTACTGAGCCTCGGCATCATCCAGCTCTGCTGCTTTGCGGTACCAGTACACCATGCAATCCTTATCATGCAGCACGCCCTTCCCCATAGCATACAGACGCCCCAGATTAGCCATGGCGGTGGTATCCTGAAGCTCCGCCGCGCGGCGATACCACTTCAGAGCCAATTCCATAGCTGCTTCCGCCCCTGCGCCGGTCTCATAACAGGTGGCCAATTCGTTCATGGCTTCCGCATGTCCCTGCTCCGCAGCCAGGCGGTACCAGGCTACCGCCTCCTGTTCCCCGCCGGGCAGCAGCTCACAGAGCTGCCCCACCCTGTACCGAGCGAGGGCATCGCCTTTCCCCGCACGCTGCAGGTAATCCGCATATTCCGGGAACTTCCAGCATTCGGCATCATAGAGGGTTACATCGGGCATACGCGGGCATCATACTTCATCTGCCACCCCGAGTCAAACCGGAAGTTCCGCATAACCGTTTTTCCGGGTTGACTCACGCGCGCGGGGTGGTATAATGGCGAGAGCATGAAGCTGCGTCTCTCGCGAAAAGCCCGTCTTTCTGCCGCCGCCCTGGTATTTGCCATTCTGGGCGGTATGACTGCCCATCTGTTCACCGGAACAGATGAGGTGCGCCGTGCCATGGAGGAGTTCCGCATTCCGGACTCGGAGTATCTGGTAGAGCTTCGCCACCAGATGAAGGAGATTGAGGAAGGCGGCGCTGTGGACGAGCCGAACGAGGCGGGTGACACCCCGCTCATGAATGCCGCCCGCGTGGGTGCGCTGAAGCACCTGGACTATCTGCTTCTCCGGAAAGCGCGGTTACAGCACCGCAACGCCAATGGCCTGAGCGCTACCGATGTAGCGGGCACAGAGACCGCCAAAGATCTGCTGCGCGCCTGCGAGGAAGCCGAATCAGCCCCCACCACGGAGGATAAGGAACGCATGCGCCGCAGCCTGCAAAGCGCAGGCATCAACCCGGATGACCTGACCCAGGCACTTTTCGATGCCGTGAGCACCTGGCGCGGGAACAATACCCTGCTCACCGCACAGGTTCTGGCACTGGGAGGCAATGCCAACGCCATCAACAGCGAGGGCAAACACATTCTGCAGCACAAGCACCGCAACACGAACACCATGGTGCTGCTGCTGCGCCACGGCTCCGACCCGAATGCCCGCACGGACAAACAAGGCGGCAGCGCTGCCCTGGCGCTCAATATCAACGAATCCCCGCGCAACGTGCGCAATCTGCTCACCGCAGGAGCCTCGGTGAAAGGTGCCGAAGTACTGGCCAGAGCCGCAGGTGCAGGTGATGCAGAGACCGTGGAAATGCTGCTGGAACATGGAGCCGACCCCAACGGAGTGCAGGACGATGGCACCAGCGTACTGGCCAGCGCCGTGCGCGGTCTGCACCGGTTCAGCGGTAACCACATACGCGAAGGCATTCCCGCCTGTGTGAAGCTGCTGCTGGAAGCCGGAGCTGCCACCGAAACCCCGGGCAGGAATGGCCGCATGCTTTCCCCCATATCGCCGGGCGGCATGAGCATTCTGCCGGAGTGTCTGCAACTGCTGGTGGATGCCGGAGCAGACGTGAATGCCTTGAACAACCGTGGCGCCAACTACGCCCAGATTACGGTATACAAGGACCCTACCCCCGAAACGATGAAGCTGCTGGAGGACATCATCGATGCCGGGGTAGACCTCACCCACAAGGACGACAAGGGCGAATCGTTTATCTTCTACGCCATTCCCAGCCTCTGCAAGGTCAATATCATTTCCCGCGATGCGACAGAACGCGAGCAGGCCACAGCCATGCTTGAGCGGCTGCTCGAAATCGTCACACTCTCGCAGCCTGATCCGGCTGCCCTGGACCGCAACGGCAACACGGTTCTGCATCTGGCAGCCATCCGCCCCGGCCCCGCAACCGACCGCGTGCTGAAGCACCTGCTGCAGCTGGGTGTCAAGCCAGATGTCCGCAACAAATTCGGGCGCTCCGCGCTGGAAGCCATGCTGCGTAATCCCTCCGGTCCGCGCTGTGCCGAGGTGGCGCGCCTGCTGAAAGGTATCAGCCCCGAACCGGAATCGGAAGAAGCCCGCATGATGCTGGCAGTGCTCACCGATGACACCGCCACCCTGCAGAACATGCTGGGCACCCCCCGCAACCGTGATTTTCTGACCTCCTGCCTGCAGCACGCGCAAAGTGCCTCTGCTACTGATATGCTGCTGAAAGCCGGTGCCGGAACGGATAATCTGGAGCAGCTGATACGCTACAGCAAACCGGAAGTGGCTCACGCCTTTGCGGAGAATGGCACAGCCACCACCCTGAGTTCCTGCTGGGGTTATGTGGAAACACCCGCCATGGCGGAAGCTTTCATCAAAGCCGGCGTCCAGTTACCCGGGCTGGGCGATATCAAAAACACCGAGGTGCTCAGCTACCTCATCAGCAGGCGCGGCGATTTGCTGGAATGTGCAGAAATCGACATGAGCAGCAAGGAACTGCCCAACCTGCCGCTGGAAACAGTGGTAAAACGCGGAGATGTGGCCAACACCCGCCTGATGCTGCAGGCCAAGGCTCCGGTGAATGGTTACAGAATTTCCCTGCTGGCACTTACGAATAATGCCGAGATTGCCGGCATGCTGGTGGCACACCAGGCACGCATCGACTGGCGCAGCCCCGAAGGTGAAACACTGCTCAGCCTGCGCCGCCGGCAGATGAAGAGTGCCGCCCGCCGCTATTTTGACAACCCCGACCCCGACACGCTCAAGGAATTCCGCGCGCACTATGAGGTATCCCAGGTTCTGGAGCAGGCCGGGGCGCCGGACAAACACCCCGGGGCGGAGGAATTCAAGCAACTGCTGCGCCAGCCGGAATGTACCCTCAAGTTCGAAACAGTGGAGTTTGTGACCCCCGAATGGAGCGGGCCGGTGCGCGTATCCCGCGATGCCATGGTCATGGCCCGGGCTGCCGAAAACACGGATACCGCCAACGTGCTTGAATTCTCGGAAAAATGTATCCGCGCCAAATGGGACAACGGAAACTCCGCCTATCTGGTTCGCAAAGAGGACGGCCGATACCACGAAATACGCGAGCTTATCCGCGGCAAGGTTCCGCGAGCCAAAGCAAAACGCTCCACGGCCCCCTACTACTTCGTACGCTTCATCAATGAACGGAACGAGGAGGATACCCTGCGCATTCACCCGGACGGGCAATATGCCCGGCGAGTGAGCGATGGACTGTACGCGGATATCCTGAACATGTCCCGCGGCACCGCCAATGCCTCCATCCGCCTGCGACTGGATGATGGCCGTGAGCAACTGCTGTACCCCACGGGCAAAATGCTCCATGTGCTCAATGCAGATAGTGCCAGGCTCCTGCTCAGAGAAGACGCACCGGGCATCCCGTACAAGGAAATCAAATGCGTGGGCGACGGCTGGGACGACATCCTGCGCGTTTCCGCGGAGTTCAATGTGGCGGCACGTTGTTCCGGCAGCCGGGATGCTGCCACGGTGCTGCAGTTCAACGAAAAAACACTCAAGCTGAAGTGGGATCGCTGGGGAGATGAAACATTCACCCGCCGGCCTGACCTCAAGTACCACAGCGACCAGCTCCCCGCGGCCCGCCGCAACCGGACGCGCCAGCTTATCCGCGAGAACAGCCCGGACATTCAGGTTACCCGCCTGCAACTGGTGCACCCGGACTGGAGCGACACACTGAAGATGAGCGAGGGTGATAAAATCGCCGTGCGCACTGGTGGCTCAAAGGATGCCGCCGAGGTTCTGAGCTACACGCGCGATTCCATCACCCTGAAATGGGATTCATACAGCACCGAGGTCTACGAGCGCCGCACGGACGGCCGCTACCACCTCAGAAACTGAGGCGGTAGCCTACGGTACCGTTTATTTCGTTCTCATCCCGGCGAAGCTCCACGCTGGCATCCAGGAAAAGGCTGCCGGATTCCGGGCCAACCGGCACTGATATACCCGCACCCACCTCCACGCCAAAGCGGCCGGTTTCAGCAGAGCGTATGCGGCTGCCGCGGCTCTGGTCAGCCAGCAGTACCACATTACTGTGGCTCCGGGTATCGCCGGCATCCATCTTGAGCAGAATCCGCCCCTCCAGCAGACAACTGCGATTTGCCATATTCTCCAGCGCATATGCCTGCGCCCGGGCTCCCAGACCAAAGGTGACAAGATCCATATCCTGTTTCCCGATGTGCAGAGCAGCATCGCTGCCATGCTCGCGGTACCCCTCTACCCCGGCGTGCCGGTAGCTGATGTTTGCAATGGGCTGCAGGCAGGCCTGTTCCTCCTCATCCAGCGGAATGACATAGCCCAGTTCGTAGAGCAGGCCGAAGCTCTTCCCCTCCGGGCTGCCGTGGGTGCGGTATGCTCCCATGCCGAAATCGACATAGCGGTTCAGCTCCACATCGCTCCATCCGAATGCGCCCACGAGGGTATGAGTCAAGCGACGGGCAATGTAGCGGCCGAACAGGGTCAGATAATAGCTATTCACATCGCCCTCGGCGTGGTCAGGAGATTTTGTCTGCAAGTCTCCATACATGGCAGTAAACGCCAAGCCGGCAGTAAGCTGCGGAGTCAGGTCGGCATCGAAACCCACGGTACCGCCCCAGCTGCTGAGGGTGTAGCCGCCAGCGGTTCCGGAGTCGTGGAGAGATGCCCGGTCACCTTCAGCATTGACCCAGGCATTGAAAAGCGGGAAATCGTACTCATAGGCAGGATTCACCCCCATGCTGGTAGTTCGGTTCCGGATAGCCTTGAGCTGGCGTTCCATATCCCCTGCCAGCACACTGCCCAGCACCGCTGCACCGGCACCGGCAGCGGCGGCCATCAGCCGGTCGGCCCGGGCACTATCTCCCGAATCCACCATGGTGTCCAGAGCCTGTGTGAGCAGGCTTAAATCCGGATTCTCCTCCTGCACCTCCTTCGGCAGATTCCAGAACATCTGCGCACCTGCAGCGCCATTGGCAGATGCGGCGAGCGCGGCATATTGATTCGTGGTATCGGAGATGGTATTCAGCAGCAGCTGCCCTCCCTGCACACTGAGCCAGGCTGCTATAAGCCCGCGGAATGGAGTACCGCTACCCAGAGTGAGAGGAACCAATCCATCTGCACCCAGATCGGCATCCGCAACCTGCCCCAGCACCACCGTACCGTCTGCGGCTGTCTCAATCGGCAGGGAGCCGGTGGATTGCAGTGTTACGACTGCTCCATCCTCCACCAGAAGCGAACCAAGACTAAACACCTGATTATCCGCATCCGTATCCAGTACTATCGATGTAGCAGAGCCATCCAGCAACTGCAGACTACCCAGTGTAAGAGGAGCATTCCCGCTATCACCCGATTGAGATAGGACCAGCGCCCCACGATTCTGAACAGCCCACGATTCTGTACCCTGCACCTGCGCCAAAGTAAACTCGCCGCTGCCCGGGAGCACTGACAGTACACCGGCAGCATCACTGCCCGTCAGAGCTCCTGAAAAGCTGGCATCGGCCACGTTCTGTACGGTGAAGGTATCTCCGGCAGCCACAAGCGCACCGGAGCCGGAAAGTACCCCCACACTGCCCCTCCCCAGCAGGCTGCCATTCAGAACCAGTTCGCCAGAGCCGGAAAGTGCACCGCTGAAGGCTTCGGCGTTTCCGCTGATTTCGAGAGAGCCGTCCAATACAAGAGCCGCATCGCCATGCAGACTGTCCACCCGGCTACCCTGTCCGTCGAGACGCAGCACACCTTCTTCCAGCTCCAACCAATCCGCGCGGAGCACTCCACCCACAGTCAGGGTACCACTGCCGGTCTTCACAAGCTGCACGGCTTCCCCGGCGCTGATATTTCCCGCAAAGAGTGTGTCTGCCGTGTTGATTTCTGATTCCTGCTCCGGGGACAGAGAACTATCTACCTGGCCCAGCACTTCATTATTGAGCAGAACACGGACGACTCCGCTTTCCTCTGCGGTGTTGCTGGCGATAAAATCACCGCTGCCGAGCAGATTGTTCACCCAGGCTGCCTGCGTATCATCGCCCGGCAAATTCAGAGCCAGAGTGTAACCGGCATCCACAAAGGTGGCTTTGTAGGCCTGCAGGCGGGTGTAATCAGTAACGGTGGGGTAATCGCCATTTTCCATGACCATGTACACATCGCGCACATCGCCCTCGAGTACGATATTACCGCCATCCACACCCAGCACCACCAGACCCAGAGCCTCCGGGGTGGTAGTACTGTTGGCAAAAAGCCCGGCGGCGCTGATTCCGTTCTGCAACTCCAGATTAGTATTGGTCAGGTGCAGATACACAGCCTGGCGCTGGCCTTGCAGGATGTTCTTCACGCTCTCCAGATTCAACTCCACGGTAGTCGCATCGTGAATCACCAGATTGCCGTTCCCGATTTCCAGCATATTCTGCTCGCCCTCGCCCAGCGTGGCTGCAGCGCCTATATTCACCGAAGACAAGGTAAGCGCCATGCTGCCCACTCCATCTGCCGAGCCAATATTCAGCGCTCCGGAAACACCCGTAAGCTGCCCGCCCTCACCAATGCTGATGCTCTGCAACACGTTGGCATCCATGCTTCCCATATCCACCCTGCCGTACTCCGCAACATCGGCTGCCAGCACACACTCTATAGTTGAGAGTCCATTGGGCAGAGTGCCATTCACCAAAGTAACCTGGCCGCTGCCGCCGAGGGTCTGCCCGGCCCAGCTGGCGGCCGTAGTGGCATCGCCCAGTCTTATTTCCGAGCCGGAATCCACCACCAGACTGCCCGTAGTTGAATTCTGTCCGGTAAGAATGAGCACTCCGCTGCCGCTCTGGCGCAGATTGGCCGCACCACTCACCTCACCACTCAGCACAGTATCAGCGCTGTACTGGAAGACATAACTCATCTGCGCGCCCGTGCTGCTCAAGTCAGCCGCTACGAGCCCCCTCCCCGCAACCCCGTCGCCTCCGAATAACCAGGTGACAGACCGGCTGCCGGGGTGCTCAAAACGCCCGGTAAAAGTGCTCACATCGCCGCTCATCGTGATATTCGGCGCGGGTTTGAGAATCAGATTACCACTGCCGGAAATTTTTCCGGTAAAATGATACGTATTGCCTGAACTGCCATCCATGTAAGTGGTAGTGCCATCCACGATTTCCATATCAGCCGCAATGGTGGAATCATTAGTCTGGAACCAGAATCGCAGCCCGGCTACCTGCACCAGGGTACCGGCTCCGCCAATGGAAGCCCCGTTGGCAAAGGAAACAGAACCCGTGTTCGAACTACCATTGCCAGAAAGCCGGAGAGTACCGTCAAAAGCTGAGCTGTTGCCCAGTACATTCAGCTGCCCATTCGGACTCTCAAGCACCAGGGTACCTGTGCCCGAAAACGCCCCGGTCAGGCTTCCCTGCCCGGTAAGTTTGGTAATGCACAGGGTTCCTTCGTTCACGGTCATGTTGCCGCTGTGCGTATCGCTGGCTCCGGCCCAGTTGAGGGCAAGCTCTCCGGTTCCGCTCTTCTCCACCCCGCAGGAAAGAGTCTGTTTCACACCAGCCGCATCCGCCCATATGACAGAATTACCGTTTGTATCGATGCGAATCTGAGCAGAAGAAGCAGGATGCAGCTGTGCACTCAGATCCTGAGTGATTCCTGCAGCGTAACGCAACTGCCCCCCGTTGAAAAGCAGAGATGAAGTTCCCAGCGCATTCTCTGCGCCCAGCTCCAGCACGCCACCCAGCAGCTGAGTGCCACCACTGAATTGCGGATTTGCCAGATTGATGCGCAGCAGCGTATTCGCCCCGCTCACACTCAGCTGCCCTGAGCAGACAATGCCGGCTGCCGCTGGAGATGCTGCTGCAAAAGTATACTCCCCGCCGGTCACACGTATTCCCGCCGGAGTCACATGCGCAAGGGTCACAGTACCATCATTCGTCGGCCCGAATGTAACCACCTGCCCGGCCGGGCCGCTGCCGCTGCTGTTCTGCCACTGGGCAGCAGAATCATCCGCCCATGTCGCAGTACCTGCTGACCACAACCAGGGCACCTCGGACGCATTTTCCACCACCAGCTGCAGAGCATTCCCCTGCACCTGCACGCTATAAGTCAGGGTTGCCGTGTCAGTCAATCCGGAGGCGATGAATGATGAACTCTCCACCGCCGAGGCATTGCCCCAGGTCATGAGCTCATAGCTCCCGATGCCGAGTCCTTCATAACCGCTTACCGAAACAGAATGCCAGGAATCGCTCAGATTGAGAGTACCGCCGACCTGCACCCCTGCGCCACCGGAATCCTCCAGGTTAAATACCAGAGCAGCGCCACTCCGCAGGCTGAGGTTACCTTCTGTACTCAGCCGCGCTGAACCAGTTTCCTGCCAGATGTTGCTGAGCGTTGCATCTCCTGAAAAGTTCAACTGTCCCCCTTTAAGCACGGTATCTCCCGTGTAAGTACAGTTGGCACCCGACAGAGAAAGCACACCTGCCCCGCTCTTGGTAATCCCAAGTGCAAGTCCGGCCACCGCAGTAGCAGAGTCCTTCACCCATCCATAGTAATTACCACTCCCCACGGTCAGCGCATACTGCTCGTTTCCCTCGGCCATGACCACACCGGCGGCGCCGTTCAGGGTAGTAATTTCAGCGCTCGTGTTCATGAGCAGCAGACGCGAGGAGGCAGTGTCCAGCTGCACGCCGGCATCAGCAGCAGCGCCGGGATTCGAGAGAGCCAGAGTTGTCAGATATGTTCCGTTCACCCGGTATGTTCCCGAATATGTATTATCCGCATGTGTCAACACAAGTCGATGGTCAGCACCGGAATCCGGATTTCCGCTGGTCAGTACCAGTTCACCGGCGCCGGAAACGGCTCCATTCCATACCACATATTTGGCGTAATACATAGCCATCTCTGTGCTGCCGGATTCATCATAGCTGAGCGTTCCCGAGTCAAAGTCCTGCACATTGAGTGCCACATCCCCTGTCCAGTTCACATGGCCGTCCCGGTTCCCGAGTATGGCACCGGACTGGGTACGAACCGCACTGTCAAAACGATTATTGGTCACCAGGGCAGCAGTACCCCACCCCAGAGAAGTAAGAAAACGGCCATTCGATGCCACCTCCACACGACTCACACCCATCGAGGCATGGGCACCCGGGCCGGAATGACCGGGGTTTCTGCCGAATCCTACATTGCCCTGCTGCACACGGAGCACTCCCTCCATGTTCTGCCAGCTGTTCCCCTGAATGGATGCCTGCGTATCAGATGTAGCCAGCTCAATCAGCACAGTGCCTTCCCCGCTTACAGAGCCAGATGCGAACTCAACCGCCTTTTCCGTGCCGATGCCGTTGTAGACGTGCAGGGTCAGCGTAGCCCCACTATCTACTACTGTGCCGCCGGTATAGGAATTGCCATTCCACACGGCCAGTGAAGCCCCCTCTGTAAGCGTGAGCCCTGTACTTCCTCCTATGCTTCCACTCCCCACGAACTCATAGCCCGACGCACTCACCTGCACACTGCCGGGTTCCACAAGTGCGGTTATCCCGACTGTTTTCTCACCATCGGCAGTAAACAGCACATCCGAACCAGGACTAAACACCGATGCAACACCGTTTTCCAGCCATGATGAATCAGTATTATTCCAGTTACCGGAGTTCCAGATAAGTTCCGCCTGAACCGGAAACACCATAAGCGCCAGAAGCGCACCACGAAGCATGAGAGGCAAATGCAGTTTCATACTGCAGAATGTAGCCGCGTCCGTGCACCGATGCAAGATGTTTGAACTAGCTATTAGAGAACTCAGCCCCAACAGAAAGGCGGCTCCGTTTCCGGAGCCGCCTGGTATTCTGACTGCTGAAAGGTGTTTAGATATCCCAGTTATCCAGCCACTTGAAGGAAACAATGCGGAACTGGCGGCCGAGCACCTTATTGGTATTGCTCAAGCCATCGCCCTTGGTACCATCAGGTTTGTAGTCCACATCCTGGGGATTATTGGTGGGATCCACATAATCCATGGTGCGCTGCACCACAGCCTCGCACCAGGCCTGAGCCAGAATGGCCTTGTTCGGATTGCGCACGCAGCCGTATGCGCGCACGGTAAACGTATCATCACGCACGGTGAGAATGTTGCCGAGAGAAGCCAGCACGTCACTCTGAATCAGGTAACCGGGAGCAGCGGTGTGCAGCGAGCCCATGCCTGCCTCGGGGTTCTTGAACATGTTACCACGTGCAGCAGGAACCTTCACTTCATCGAAGTCTCGGTTGATATCGGTAGCATCGATGGCAGCCTGCAGCGCACCCTTCAGGCTATTCTCACCCTGTTCCAGACGGCGGTTGATGAAATCCGACATGCTCAGGAAGGGGCCGCGCTTGCGCACCTGCTTCACCATCTCCTCGGCCAGTTTGCGTATGCCTTCAGCCTCAAGCATACGAACCTCACCCCAGGCGGTAGCCATGCCGCCATCGCGGAAGCTGGAGGAGCCCTGCATCATACTGTAACCGCCCTGACCATCAATGCTCTGGTCGGTGGTGGAAAGCATGAAGCGGGAGAAGAGCACCTGATTATCACTCTTGCTTTCCTCAACCTGGCGGAGCTCGTTATTCTTGCCTGTCACAAGCTTGCGCTGGGCAAGGCCCTGCAGCGTGGCAGCCCAGGCCTCGACCGAGATGGAGTTCACATTGAAACCACCGTCAATCATGATGTACTGGGCAATGTACTTCCAGCCATCATCAGCCATGATGCGCTTGATGACCTGTTCATCATTATAAGGTGTATTGACACGCTTGTAGCGGGACACAGGCAGTTCGTCCTCACCCTTGATAAACTTGGTCAGCACTTCCTCTGCGTCAATCTTCCTGCCGCCCTTGTCAGGCATATCGGATACAGAAGAGCAGAACCAGCGATCCCACATGGCATCGTTAATCAGCAGACCGTGGTCAAAGAAATCGCCGAACAACTTGCTGTTGGAAGCCAGCTGGCTGGCTTCCAGGTTGCTCTGGAAGTAGGTATACACATCATCCGCAGGCAGACAGGGGTCTGCAAAGGCATTACCGATACCCACACCGGGCACACC
>JAZRBC010000140.1:0-4185 GCA_045634905.1 Akkermansia sp. | reverse complement strand
TGCTTCGCGGTATCTGCCAGGCCGTACACCAGCTTGCGACCACTCGGCATGCTCATCTCCCAGGTAGCCAGAGGACCCTGCCGGTAATCATTTGAGCCCAGATAACTCTCCAGAGCTGCCAGGTCGAGCGTAATTTCCAGCTCATTCACAGCGGGAGATTTTACGGCAAAGCGCCCGGCGCCGTCGTATATCACTTTATTCTGCGTATCACAGAAGGTGTCTTTCAGATTGGCGTAATCAGCCGCTCCGGCGCTCAGGGCCAGAGCCATCATCAGGATGGAGGTAAGTCGATTCGTCATGTCTCAGTATCAGGGGTAAAATAGTAGCCCACTCCGCGCTCGGTACCGATGCAGGCGGCGTGGTCGCCCAGTTTCTGGCGCAGGCGCTTCACATGCGTATCCAGCGCGCGGCTCTGGGTCGTATCGGCATAGCCGAAAAGTATTTTCTGCAGCTCGTAGCGGTCCTGCACCTTGCCGGGACGCTCCATCAGGTATGCCAGCAGCTTGAACTCTGCCGTGGTCAGCTCCAGCGGGCACCCCGCCAATGTGGCTGCCAGGGTGTTCTTATCCAGCACCAGTGCACCACCACGCACCACCAGCTGTGCAGCACCGGCATTGGCACGAGCCAGTACATTACGCACGCGCAGCACCAGTTCCTTCGGGCTGAATGGCTTGGTCACGTAGTCGTCTGCTCCCAGACTCAGGCCAGACAGTCGGTCATCCAGTTCGCCACGCGCTGTCAGGAAGACTACGGGGATACTCCGCGTCATGTCATTCTCTTTCATGGCGCGGAATATCTGGAATCCATCCATTCCCGGCAGCATCACATCCAGTATCACCAGATCCGGCCGATTCTGCTGAATCTTCTCCCAGCCCTCGGTTCCGTGGTGCACCAGTGTACACGCCCACCCCTGGCGCTCCAGATTGAACGCTACCAGCTCAGCGATATCCACATCATCTTCCACCACCAGAACCTGCATACCCTGTCACACTACCATAAATTGCCCCTTACCTCAATGATTTCTTTCTGCACCGCCGTATTTTTCCGTTTTCCGGACGCAGAAAAAAGAGAACTACGGGCATGGTACATGTAAGCCCAAATCATTTCAGAAAAAAAGCTCTGAGAATCAACTCAGAGCTTTTGGGATTCAACACTGTAACCGGACTCAGGGTTTACTCTGCACCCGGGTATTGGGGGAGAGTCCGTAAATCTGGGGTTCGTACATGAGCTGGGCCTGAGCGGGCGGCGCGGTAGAGGCGCCGGCACGCTTCACGCGGGCGTAGTACTGCATGTTGAGCAGGTCGCGCCCCTCCCAGCGGGTGCAGAAACCACGCACACGGTCGGCCAGATACTCGCGGTGGTCGAACCAGTAGCTCCAGCGGGTGGACTCCAGGCCGGCTGCCTGACCGGGCACATTCGGGTTGACAGCCTCCATGCAGGCGGGCAGATAATCCTCCAGCACCAGATACTTGAGCTCCTGAGCCACCTTGGCACAGGTGAGGGTGACACGCACCACATCACCCACCTTGAACTCGGTGACAGGCCGCCAGATACCGTCAGCCCCCTTACTCTCATAGATTCGGGTCACCTGCAGGCCACGCTCTGTCACGCCGGGGTATTCGGCGGTGGAAGGAAGAGCGCGAAGACTGAAGGAGGCATACACCGTTCCCTCCTTAGCGGCCAGCGTGGTGGGCAGGCTCTTCATCTCCTGCCCCGGCTGCCAGGGCAGCTGTACGGTGGTGGCACCCCTGCCCAGCTTGATTTCAGTGCCGTCATTCAGCACCACGGTAGCCTCGCCGGCGCCATCTTTCTTGAGATGCAGGTATTCCACCAGCGCCAGCAGAGTCCAGCCATGGCTCTGCGTGGTGCCGTGGCGGTAATCGCGGCCCACAGTGCGCATCCAGGTGCGGAACGCAGCATCGGACTCGGCGGGTTTCTCCAGCAGAGAGAGGATGAAGCGCATACTCGCCAGCGTCTCGCGGTCGAGGTGTACATTCTTCTTGTTCAGGACCTCGCGCAGGATATCCATCATCGCTCCGGTCTTGCCGCGGGTGCGGGCAATACTGTACAGGGCACGGTAGGAAAGGCCCTTCGTATCCGCGTTCCCGAGGTAGTGCAGCAGCATTTCCATTTTCTCCTGCGGCACATCGTAGCCCTGCTCCTGCGCAAGCTTGAGCACATAGGCCGCATGAGCGCTGGCCCACAGGCAGGATTGGCGATGCCCGGCCCAGTAAGCCAGGCCGCCGTCCTCGCACTGGCGCTGCAGGATTTCGCCAATAATCTCGTTCACCGTACTCTTCACGTCCTCCGGGCTGGTACGAGCCATGAGCGGGCAGAACGGTGCCAGATGGTCATACAGCAGCCAGGGAATGAGCGCCGAGGCGCGCTGCTCGGTGCAGCCGTAGGGGTAGGACAGCAGGAAATCCGCCGCGCCCGACAGATGCAGCAGAGGATTAGCGGATACAACCAGCTCCATGCGGCCACGATTGGCAGCTGCCACATCGGCTCCCAGCAGAGCCGCCAGCGACTGCGCCCCGGCACCGGCAGAGAGGGCCAGTCGATGCACTTCCTTGAGCACAGGAGCGGGGAAGCGCACCTCGAACTCACCCTGCACCGCATCGCTGCCGGGCTTGCCAATCGCCGTCCAGCGCAGTTTCTGCTCGCCCTCGGCGGCAGCCTTGAAATCAAAGAACAGCGTGCCGCTCTGGTGCGCAGCCAGCGTGATTTCCTGCGGAGCTTCGGCTCCCTCCAGACTTACTTTCCAGGTACCGTCCTCGGCGGTGTTGTTGACAATGGAAAGCGGCAGACGCAGTTCATCGCCCAGGCTCATGAAGAGCGGCGTGCCGGGAGTGAGCATCACGGGCTGCGCCACGGTAAACTCACCATCTGCAGAGCCGAATCGCTTACCACTCTTATCCAGAGCCACGGCAAACACGCGGTAGGTAGTCAGCGTATCCGGCAGCGTCACATCGGCAGAGAACCGGCCCTCGGCGTCGGTGCGCAGGGCGCCCGCCCAAAGCGCCACCGGAGCAAAATTGGTGCGCAGGCGAGGAGCTTCCACCTCTTCGGTGTCGGCACTAAAGGCTCCACCGGCCATGGCCTGCGGTTCAGGAGCCGGTGCGGCGCAATCCATGGTCTCAGCAACGGCTTCTTCCATTACCCCATCCTCGGCCACCACACCCAGTGAATTAGAAGCAGACTTCATCTTCACCGAGCGGGACAGGCGGGCTCCCGCGGCCGGAGCCGTAGGAGAGTTCAGCACATGACCGACCATCAGCGGGCTGAGCGAATAGCCCTTGCCCACCATATCACCCCGCCACAAGCCGGGCATCAGTTGGGATACCGCGGGTGTGGCGACACGGCCATACATTCCCCGCGACCCGGTCAGATTAAAGCTACGGGCAAAGCCGCGGCAGAAGAAGGCCTCCGGGTCGGGTTTCTGGTAACGCCCCACAGACAACATGCCCGCATCCACCGCAAAGAGAGTCACCTCGGCATCTGCCGCCTGCCCCTCAGACTGCACCCGTCCGGAGATTGTCACCTTCTCCGCAGGGCGGCATACCTGCTGCGGGAGTTGCAGCTCCACATCCAGATGATACTTCGCAATCGGCACAAAGCATTCAGCCCGGCTGGTGACGGGCATCTTCTGCGGTTCCTGCGAGGGCAGCACCATCGTGGCGCTCACCGTGCCTTCCTCACCTGCCACCAGCGGCACACGCAGCGTCTGCTTTCCGGCCTGCACCGGCAGCACCAGATGGCGCAGTTTCCGGGCACAGCCCACAAAAAGGTGCGCCCTGGCTGCGAACGGCAACTCACAGCGCAGCTCCAGCTCACCGTCCTTGTGCTCCATCTTGAGCTCGGGATTCACCTCACGGCTGCGGAAATACCAGAGCCCGTGCGAACAGGTCGTTTCCCGTCCTTCCGCATCGCGGCCACTGATTTCCCAGGTCTGAGCATCGGGATACTTATCATGAGCATCAAACGGCATGGGCTGTCCCAGTTCACAGTTGGCGGGCACCGTCAGCGTACCGGTCCAGAGTTCCTTTGTCAGATTTTCCATCTTACCCAGACCGTTTGCTTCAATCTTCGCTTCCCGGGTATGATGTATAAGTTTCAGATTCAGAACCTGATCACGAGCCAGCACTGCATTGGTGCGGGAATCATAGAGCTTGATACGGCCGTTTT
>JAZRBC010000139.1:0-6530 GCA_045634905.1 Akkermansia sp. | reverse complement strand
AACTCGTAATATGTGTACCCACTCAGGCCGGAGCGGTAGGCCTCCAGCGCATCGCGGCGCTGGCGGGGGGAGATGAGCCCCTGCTCCACTCCGCGTTCTGCGAGGGCACGGAACTTAGCGACCAGGTCCTTGGCATCGTATTTCACATAGGAGAGCACGTCAGCCACGCTGTCGCCTTCTTCCTCGTGCGTGAACACAGGGCGGCCATTCTCCAGATGAACGCTCACTACATTGGTATCACCCAGCAGGTTGTGCAGGTCGCCCAGCGTCTCCTGATAGGCGCCAACCATGAAGATGGCCACGTAGTAATTTTCCTTGGGGTCTACCTCGTGCAGCGGCAGAGACTTGGCAACGTCCTCGCGGTCGATGAAATGATCCACCTTGCCATCGCAATCGCAGGTGATATCCACCAGCACGGCTTTCTGCGTGGGGCGCTCATCCAGGCGCTGAATGGGCATCACGGGGAAAAGCTGGTCAATGGCCCAGGAATCCGGCAAGCTCTGGAACACCGAGAAATTTGAGTAGTAGTAGTCTACCATGTTGTCGGACACTTCCTTCAAATCCTCAGGAATCTCACTCATCTCGCCGATGCGGCGGGAAATAAGCCCCATGATGTGCCAGTAGATGGCCTCGCCCACACCGCGCTCGCGCAGCGTGGCATTGCCGTGGTGGAACATGGCACGCAGCTGGTCGCGGTAGTAGATGGCATCATTGTAGCACTCCTGAATGTTCTTGCGGGTCAGCATGCGGTGCGTCTCATCCAGAGCCAGCAGAATATCATTCGCATTCTCCGGCAGAGCGGGCGGCTGAGCCTCGCTGCCAGGAGCGCTGGTCACATCCAGCACATTGAATACCAGCACCGCGTGGTAAGCCGAAACCGCACGACCGGATTCCGTGACCAGAGTCGGGTGCTCCACGCCATGCTTGGAACAGAGCTCACCCACCACTTCCACGATGTCTCGGGCATACTCCTCGATGGAATAGTTACAGGAGGAATGGAAATTGGTCTTGGAGCCATCGTAGTCCACAGCCAGGCCACCGCCCATATCCAACGTACCCATGGGAGCGCCCTCCTTCACCAGATCAATGTAAATACGGCAGGCCTCGGTCAACCCGCCACGAATCACCGTCACGTTGGAAATCTGGCTACCCTGGTGGTAGTGCAGTGCTTTCAGGCAGTGGAGCTTGCCCGCAGCCTTCAGCGTATCGATCACATCGATAACCTGCGCCGCATTCAGCCCAAACACCGATTTATCGCCAGCGGATTCACTCCAGTGGCCGGAGCCCTTGGAAGCCAGACGCACACGCACACCGAGAATCGGCTCCACGCCCAGCACCTCTGCACGGCGAAGAATGGCCGGCAGCTCATTGGGCATTTCCAGAATCAGACAGATTTTCATGCCCATGCGCATACCCATGAGCGCCAGGTCAATGAACTCATCATCCTTATACCCGTTGCACATGAGGAACGAATCGGCATCGCGCATGTAGGCCATGGCGGCAATCAGCTCAGGCTTGGAGCCGGCCTCCAGCCCGTAGTGGTATTTCTGGCCGTGGGCCACCACCTCCTCCACCACCATGCGCTGCTGGTTCACCTTGATGGGGTAAACACCGCGGTATTTGCCGGTGTACCCAGCGGCCTTGATAGCCTTGGAAAAACTCTTGTTCAACTCATCGATACGGGCATGCAGCAGGTCACGGAAGCGCAACAGCACCGGCACGTTCGTTCCGCGCTCCTCCAGCCCTTTCATGATATCCGGCAGGCTCACCTCCTTCGTGCTGCCGTCGGTATCCACCAGATGCACATTCACTTCACCCGCGCGCGACACGCTGAAGTAGTCATTACTCCAGTTGTCGACACCGTACAGTTCGGCAGAATCGGCGGCTGTCCAGTTGCGGACCTTGCGTTTGATGGATTTTTTACGAGCGGGCATAGCGCAGGTTTTGCTAAAGGTTTGCGCGCGTTATATACTACACACCTCCGAATGTCAATCCGGAAGTGCGCTGCAGGCACACATTAAACACTCAAATTCTGCCACTTTTGTCACCCATTTGCAAAAAAATGCAATAAAATGCGAAATTTGCATTGCCAAGAACCAAAAAATCGTGTAGACTGTCGCACCCACCCGAGCCGGGAGGCTCACTGAACATTTACACAATACAAGAAGGAGACAAGATGAACATTCTCGACACTATCGGAAAAGAGCAGATGAAGGACGACGTGACGCCCTTCAACGTTGGCGACACCGTAAAGGTGCACTGCCGCGTGATTGAAGGTGGCAAGGAGCGCGTGCAGATCTTCCAGGGCATCGTGATTGCCAAGCGTGGCGCCGGCATCAACGAGGCTTTCACCGTTCGTAACATTGCCTACGGCGAAGGCGTGGAACGCTCCTTCCCCATCCACACCCCCAAGATTGCCAAGATTGAGGTTGTGACCCGCGGTAAGGTTCGCCGCGCCAAGCTCCACTACCTCCGCAGCCGCGTGGGTAAGGAAGCTGTAACCGTGAAGACCATCCGCTAATACCGGATTCCTCACCATACGTTTTCATGACCCAGGCCATTCCATCCGGAATGGCCTGCTTCGTTGTTGATAAATCAGGATTTGAGGGGTGCAAATCTGTCGGACCACGGGACTTTAGTCCCGTTTATGTTTTCTGTCCCGAGCTTCGAAAAAACAGCATCCGCCCCACGCCCCTGAGAAACAAGACAACCGCCATGCTGCACTCAGGCAACATGACGGTTGTGGAAATGGGAATTAAAGGGAAACTTAGTCCTTCTTCTCGCCGGCGATACCCATGGTGTAGCCGTTGTATTCGCGGAAGTTGTACAGGGGCTGACCTTCAGGTACGGCGTAGCCGATGTTCTTGCGGATGGCCAGGAAATCGGCGATACCGGCTTCATTCACCTGGTTGAGCTTGCCGCCGTGCATGTCGGCGAAGAGCACCATCTTGCAGTAGGCGTCGGCATTTTCCATGAACCACTCGGCTTCCTCAATGTGGCGGGCACCGGTAATGACGCCGTGGTTCTCCATGAATACCACGGTGCTCTGGTGGCAGGCCTTGGCCACAGCTTCAGCCGTCTCGGGGGAACCGGGGGTGCCGTAGGGAGCCAGCGGAATCTGGCCGAGGAAGATATCTGCCTCGGGGTTAATGCCGTTCGGGGGCACCATGCCAGCGAAGAGGAAGGCATTGCAGCACGGAGGATGTGCGTGGATACAGGCGTTCACGCCTACTTCCTTCATCATGGCGATGTGGGTCTTCACCTCGCTGGTGGCGGGGCGGTAGCCGCAGAGCTGGCCGGCGTTCATGTCCACCATGCAGATATCGTCCACGGTCATGAAGCCCTTGGAGCAGAGCGTGGGGGAGCAGAGCACGAGGTCCTTGGCCACGCGCACGGAGAGGTTGCCGCCGTTGCCGTCCACGTATTCGCGCTGCCAAAGGCGGCGGCCCATATCGACCATGCGCTCCTTGATAACGCGGATTTCGGGGCTGTTGAAGAAAGCATCGATTTCTTCGCGGGTCTGCGGGTCGTAGTTCTCCCAGGGGAAGATGCGATCCGGCAGAGCGGGTTTGATGTAGAGTTCGGGATTAGCCATAATACAATGATTAGTGATTAAGGATTAATTGTAGAGTTCGGAGTAGACGGCGCGCTGTTCGCCGGGGTTAATGGTGGTGTAGGTGATGCCGAAGGAATCGCGGCAGGCTTCGGGGGATTCGAACACACCGGCACCGGCAAAGGCATACATAGACGCGCCGAGCACCGTGCTTTCGGAGACATTCGAGATGCGGATAGGCAGGCCGAGGATATCGGCGCGCATCTGGGTCCACACCTTGTTGCGGGCACCGCCGCCCACGAGCAGCAGGTCGGTGGACTTGAAGCCACCCACCTTCTCAAGTTTCTGAAGGCGCTGCTTCAGGCGCAGGGTGAGAGCCTCCATGGCAGCGCGGTAGATGTGGGCGCGGGTGCGCCCCAGCACCAAGCCCTGAATGCTGCCGGGCACGGCATCGCTGGGCAGGAAATCGGGAATGAGTTTCACGCCATCGCTGCCGGGGGCAATCTTCTCAGCCTCAGCATCCATAGTATCGAAGCTCTCGCCGTTGTAGCAGGTAGCCTTCACCCACTCGATGATGCCGCTGGCAATCCACTGCAGGCCGGGATTGAGCAGACCGGTCTTACTGTCGTATTCCACGGTGGCACCGGCGGCGTAGTCCTCGGATTCAAGGCTGGCCTTGGCCGTGCGCAGCATGAGGATTTCCCAGGTGCCGCTGGAAAGGAAGGGCTGGTTCTCCTGCACACCGCTGCCGAAAAGAGCAAACTGTGTGTCGTGCCCCGTGGAAATAACCGGCACGGCATTCGGCAGCCCCAGCAGCTCGCAGGCAGCGGGAGTCAGCGTGCCGATAACATCGCCGGCATTCACCATGGGCGGGAAAAGTTCCTTGCGGATACCGATGGCGCTGAGAATCTCAGTGGACCAGTCACCGGTGGTCAGGTCGGTCATCTGAGAGGTACCGGCCATGGTGCGGTCGGTTGCCATCACGCCGGTGAGGCGGTGAGCCAGAATATTCGAAATGAAAAGCCAGGCATGAGCAGATTCCAACAGCTCCGGGCGGTTTTCCTTGAGCCAGATGAGCTTGTAAATCGTATTGAACGCAAACTCACCCACACCGGAAATGGAGTTGAGCATGGCCTGCGGCATGTATTCCGCCACGCGCTTCATCACCTCGGCGGTGCGCGGGCACTTCCAGGAAATAACGGGGTAGAGCAAATCACCGGCTTCGTTCACCAGAGGGCCGTCCACACCAAAGGTGGTGATGGTCACGCCCTTCACCTCTGCGGCATCAATCTGGGGCAGAATTTCGCAGGCGCAGGTGGCCAGCTGGTTCAGAATGCGGTCGGCATTCCACACATGGAAATCCGGATTCTCTGCCCCGGCATCGGTGGAATTGGGCTGGCTGGATTTGGCCACCAGTAGCCCCTTGTCATCAACGAGGATGGCGCGCACATTGCTAGCGCCCCAGTCTAAGCAAAGTACGTAGGACATAATTATTCAAATATCTTATTAAAAACTTTATCGACATGAAAATGAGGCTGCCAGGAGAGAGCTATCTGAACTGCATCACGTTCACCATTTTTCCATAATGATAATTCTTGAAGCAAAGCATTTGCCAGCTCACAAGGAGAATCATCCACCGCTATTGTGCCTGACTCCTTTGTTGTATACCAGTGAACATCTCTCAACATTGATGGGCGATTAGGAGTAACTACGGAACAGCCGCAACAGAGTCCCTCAGCCGACACATTGTGCGAACCTTCATACCTGGAAGTACAAAGAATGACACTAGCTTTGCAATATTTCTCCCAAAGCTGATGATTTCGCACATAGCCGAGAAGCCTGACTTTCTCAGCCATGGCAGAGGGTAGCCGGGAATGCCACTCCCTCAAGGCGTCAGTAACTGTGCCGATAATATGACTCTCGGCAGTTCCCCCCTTGGCATAATAAATTTCCAAAGTCTCCATCAGCATCTCCGGTCGTTTCTGTTTTATATCATCCCAACGACCAATACAAAGAACAAGTTTCTCCTTATATTCCCCTCTGTAACAACAAGAAGGAGAAACCGGGCAGGGCATAGGAAAACAACGCTCTGCTACCCACTTTCCGTAAAAGGGATAACGGCTTACAGCCTCTGCAGCAGTCGGACACATTGTGATAACATCTGCCAGACGCAGATGAGCCGAGCGGAAAACATCAACTACTTTATTGCGCAGCCAGCGGAGACCTCGATGCCATATAGATGAGTCAGAAGAATCGCAACTGATAAAATCACCGCTGGTATCCATATGCAACACCATACGTATTCCAGCCCGACGCACAGCTCGCGCAATGCCACGGTATCGCGGAGCGCCCCAGGAATACAACACCAGCGCATCTATACCCAGAGACTTCCACCATTCTACGGAGAACAGATTCCGGTACTCAGTACGGATGAGATGCTCGCGCTGATCATCATCGTAGTATGGCAGAGGCATGATACACTTGCTCTCCACCCCCATGGTGCGCAGGGTAGATGCAATGAGTCCCGTATCACGAATGAAGAATCCTTCATTCGCGTGAAAAGCCACCGGTGTGCAGGTGTAGATTTTCTTGTACGCGGGGTTCATTAAAAAAGAAATCACCAGCCCTGCCGACTTGGCAGGGCTGGTAGAGAAACGGAATTAATACTTACCGTAGATGGGGCCGAAGTTGGCGCAGGCGCGGAAGTCGGCGCTTTCGGGGCAAGCGGTACCGAAGAGGTCCCAGGCTGCCGGACGGTATACCTTATCCTCGGGCACGTTGTGGGCGTATACGGGGATGCGGAGCATGGAAGCCAGGGTGATGATATCGGCACCGATGTGGCCGTAGGTCCAGGCACCGTGGTTGGCACCCATGTTGGCCATGACGGTGTACACGTCCTTGAAGCCGCCCTTGCCGGTGAGACGGGGGGCAAACCAGGTGGTGGGCCAACCCGGGTCCGTGCGCTGGTCGAGCTTGT
>JAZRBC010000138.1:0-6112 GCA_045634905.1 Akkermansia sp. | reverse complement strand
CCGCCTTTCGCTGGATGCGAGAGGCGGCTTTTTAGCTGCCGTTGCCTGGAAAGTGTAAAAAAAATAGGAGTAGGAGATTTTTTTGATTGCAATCGGCGGCATTCTGGTATAGATATATTAGCGAACAGCTGCAATTTTTTTACTTACACCATGTGGAAATACATCATCATCGCCGCCGTCGTGCTCTTCCTGGGGGCATGTTTCCTTTTTTATAAGAACAATGAAGCTCTCACTGGTCCGGAAGGCGAAGTAGCGGCTTTTCAGTCTCAGTTTGATATGGCTAAGCAGAAGGCTATTGATATTGAGAAGGATAAGGCAACGAAGCGCTATGCGGAGCTGCGCGCGGACTACTTCAAGCAGCAGACCATCAAGTACAATGATCACCGGGCAGCTCTGGAAGCCGAGGATGGTCCCTGTGTGCAGGATATCGCCAAAGCCAATGCAGATCTCGATGCAGCCAAAGCTGATATGAAGCGCTACCAGGATGAACTGAAGGCTTTTGCCAAGGATGCCGCCGCAGCCGCTGGTCTTGAAGGTGTTGAAGGCGAAGATGCCCTTAAGGAAGTGGGACAGCACATGGCTCAGCTGGTAGAGGCCAATAATGCGCTCGAAGCGCAGGCTCAGGCTGAGGAAAAGATGACCAGCGACCTTGGTGCGGAATCCGAGCGCACGCTGGCTATGATTGATGCTGCCAAGAAGCTGGCCGCTGATCGCATGGCTCGTCTCTCTCCTGTCGAGCTGAAGTGCACAGTGGCTTCTGTGGATCCGACCTGGGACTATGTGATTCTTGATGCCGGTATCGACAAAGGTATCGTGATTGGTTCCCGTCTGGCGGTTATGCGCGGTGAACAGAAGGTCTGTGAGCTGAGTGTGACCTTGGTGGAAAGCTCCAAGTCCAGCTGCGACGTGGTATACAGCACCATGCGCCCCGGCGATGCTGTGCGCCCCGGTGATGTTGTGGTGGCTGTTCGTAACTAATTCACTAACTTTTACTTAACGAAATCATATGAAAATCTCTCAACTCCTTGCTTCTATTCTGGTACTTCTGGCCGGTGGTGCCGCCATCATGTACTCTGCAGACCAGCAGAAAGTGATGGATGTGCTGATTGCTGCTCATGGTGGTGGTCAGCAGGTGGATGCCAGCAGCGCTGCTGGCCTGCGCAAGCTTAACCAGGATCTGGATGCCGAGCGTGGTACTATTTCTTCCGAACGTGCTGCAGCTGTGAAGGCTGTGGAAGCAAACCGTGTGGAAATGCGCGACAGCCACACTCGTCGCGATGAGGCTCAGACTACGCTTGATGGCCACAAGGCTGAACTGAAGGAGGCTCTGGCCAAGGTGGAGGCCATGAAGGAAAGCGTGGAGAAGGTACGTACCGCTTTCAATGAAGCTGTGGCTGAAATCAAGAACTCTGAGGCGCTTGCGGTAAGTCCCAGTGCAGAGCTGACGGAGGTGCTCGAGAGCATCAAGACTGTTGTCGACCGCGAACAGAAGCGTACGGAGGAACTTAATGCAACCCTCAATGACTGGCAGGCCGCCCGTGCTGCTGCTACTGAGAAGCTGGCCAAGGAAAAGGTGGAACTCAACCGCCTGACTGCCATCAACGACAAATTCTTCACCGATTACACCAAGAACGACGACGAATTCCCCCTGCTGGCTGTTGATTCCCGCTGGAAGTTCGTGGTGTTCAATGTAGGCCCGGACAGCGGCCTGGTTCCCGGCGATGCAAATCAGCTGCTGGTGAAGCGTGGTGATGAGGTGATTACCAAGGTTCGTATCGTCACTATTTCCAAGGGAATGGTAGTGGCGGAGTATGACCCGGCTCAGCTGCTTCCCGGTGTGCGCCCTGAGTTGGGTGACCGCGTGTTCCGCGATGAGCCCATGGGCAACTGATTCTGCCGGGTACTGGCCTGAACATGATTTTCACCGCCTGTCCGGAATGGGGCAGGCGGTTTTTATATAACAAGTAAGTACGATAGATAATGAAAAGTAAAATGTTTCTTGTGGTGGCGCTGGCTGCAGTGCTGATGCCTTCCTGCCAGCCTGCCATGCCTGCTGTTCCCCCCAGTAATCGGACGGTTGTCGGCCCTAAGGGGTCCTCAGAGGCGGTCAAGGCCTGGAGTGCGCCTACTCGTAAGGAAGGCGAGGCTGTGCTTGGACCGCTCGGGGATATGAACCGCCGTTGAGGCACGTAATCGTTGTGAGGCGGGCAGAACGCGCAGCTATTGTACTGGAGGAGCTTGAACGTGGTATTCCGGCTCCGGAGGTACCGTTGCACCACCGGGATGCGTTTACCCTGCTGGTGGCGGTCATGCTTTCTGCTCGCTGTACCGATGCCCGCGTGAATCTCGTGACTCCCGCGTTGTTTGAGCTGGCTCCTGATGCCGCCAGTATGGCGGCTCTGGAGTGGCAGCAGGTGCAGCCTCTGATTGCCACCTGCGGACTTACTGAGATGAAGGCTCGTCGCCTGGTGGAGACTGCGCGCATTCTTGTCGATAGGTACCAGGGGAATGTGCCCTCTTCTTTCGAAGAACTTGAGGCGCTTCCGGGTGTTGGTCATAAGACGGCCAGCGTAGTGATGAATCAGGCCTTCGGATATCCGGCCTTTCCGGTCGATACTCATATTTTCCGACTGGCACGACGTTGGGGGCTTTCTCGGGCCAGGACGGTCGAAGCAGTGGAAGCCGACCTTAAGAAGTGCTTTCCGCGCGAGACCTGGGGTAAGCTGCATCTGCAGATGGTGCTCTGGGGGCGTCAGTATTGCCCGGCGCTGGGCTGTAAGCCTGTCTGTGCGGTTTGCGCTCGCCTTTTGTCATAAAAACTACGGCTTTTCCGTGATTGTGCTTGACCTTTTCGGGAAAAAGTAGTTTCATTGGCGGTCATTCGCATTTACTGTCATGCTAGTTTGTCAGCTTAAATCCAAGATTCACCGTGCCATGGTGACCCGTGGCGATGTGGAGTACGAGGGTAGCATCGAGATACCGCAGGACCTGGTAGAGGCTGCAGGTTTGTGGCCTGGTGAAAAAGTGTTGGTCGCTTCGGTTACCAGCGGGAACCGATTTGAAACGTATGTGCTGGTTGGCCCGCCCAGGACTGGTCAGATTATCGTTAATGGTGCAGCTGCGCATCTTATCGGTAAGGGTGAGCGAATCATCATCATGAGTTTTGCCTGGGATGATAAGCCAATCACTCCCAAACGTGTCATCTGCAACGAAGTAAACGAAATAATCGCCTGATTCCTTTACAAACCTCCCACAATAAGATATAATTCACGCCATGCTTAACGCCGCTATTTACATTGTTTTCGCTATTCTGCTCATTGTTTGCGCCCTGCTGCTGCTGGTAGTGCTCATGCAGCGTCCGAAACAGGAAGGTCTTGGTGCCGCTTTTGGTGCTCAGATGACGGACCAGGCTTTCGGTGCCCAGACGACCGATGTGCTCAAGAAGGGTACGGTCTTGTTCGGTACGCTGTTTATGGGACTTTGCTTTGTGCTGGCTGTGCTCATGAATGCCCGTTTCCAGAACAGTAAGTCAGATCTTAATGTCAAGGCTGTGGAGGCTCCCGCTGCTGTTGATGCTCCGGCGGAAGTTGCCCCTGCTGCACCAGTGGAGAACCTTGAGAATCTTTCTCCTGCTCCGGCTGCGGAGGGTGAAGGCCCCGTGCCTGCGCCCACTCCGGCCCTTGATGCCGCTCCGGCTCCTGAGCAGCCCGCCGCCTGAACCTGAAACGGATATAACGCCATGCAGTTCGGTAGCACTACAGAGTTGAATGCCGAGGCTGCAACGGCCGCGGTGCAGGGTACTTTGCTGGCGCAGGTGACTCAGAAGACCACCCGCACCACTAAGACCGGCAAACCTTATCTCGAAATCGTGCTGGCAGATGCTGCCGGCACGGTTTCGTTTAAAATATGGGAGACTTCTCCCTGGTATATGGATTTTGATATGCTGGAGGTGCCTGCTCCTGTGGCGGTGACCGGCCAGTGGCAGCTCAGTCAGTTCGGTATGGAACTGGCAGATGTCTGTATACGCCCTTTGACGCCCGAGGAGGAGCAGCAGGTGCTTACAGGAAGCCCCGAAATGGTAGCTCGTCAGCAGGCAGATTGGGAGGTAATCTGTGCTTTTGTGGCGGAAATGAAGGACCCTCGTCTGGCCGGAGTCTGCCGCCTTTTCCTGGAACAGCACGAAACACGCTTCCGCCGGGCTGCAGCAGCACGCAACTTTCATCACGCTCGACGTGGGGGATTGGTGGAGCATATCGCCAGTGTTATGCGTGTAGCAGCGGCGCTTTGCAGTGTGTATCCGGACCGCTTGAATCGTGACCTGGTCATGGCAGGGGCGCTTTTGCATGATTGCGGCAAGATTGTGGAGAATGACTACGCTGAGCACAGCCTTGAAATGCCTTATACAGAGGCTGGTGAGCTGCTTAGCCACATCCCGATGGGGATTGAGATTATTAACCGTCTCTGGGCTGATATGATGACCCCGGAAAAGCGGGCTGAATGGAAGTCCCTTGTGCCGGGCTCCGGGCAGGTCCGCCTGCATCTGCTGCATTTGGTGGCATCGCACCATGGTTTGCTGGAGTATGGTTCCCCGGTGCTTCCTAAGGTGCCCGAGGCGCTAATCCTGCATCACGCTGATAATGTTGATGCCAAGATGGAGATGTTCCGCGCGGCGTATGAAAGTGCTACGCCGCTGTCGGAGCGCGTGTTGCAGCGTAAATCTCCCATGCAGACGAATGTGGTGCTTCCGCTACCGGAGGTGCAGGGATGATAGAGGCTCTGGCCAGTCTGGTGGTTCTGTTCGGACTGCTTCTGGTATCTCAACTGAGCCCGGGACCGGATATTTTCTTTGTGTTCCGTACAGCGCTGGCTCAGGGATTCCGCGCCGGAGCTGTGGTGGGTAGTGGAATCGCGGCAGGTTTTCTGATTCAGTCATTCCTGGTGGTCTGGATGGGTGGCTGGCTCATGGCTCAGCCCTGGAGTGGCTATGTGCTCTGGGCGGCAGCAATCTGGTTGCTGTATCTGGCATGGCGTATTTTTCCCCGTCGGCGGGTGCGGGTAGAGCAGGGGGTGTTGGAAACCACTGCAAGGGACACGTTCCCGGCCTTGTTCTGGCAAGGTCTCCTGTGCAATATCCTGAACCTGAAGTGTACACTTTTTATCTGCGGGCTTTCGCTGGGGCCGCTGGAGAGGTTCGGTCCCGTTTTTGTCTGGTATGCGCCCGCTCTGGTTCTGGTGCTCAGCGGTTCCTGTCTGCTGGGGTGGGTGGCGTGGAGCGCGCTGCTTCAATGGAGGCCTGTGCGTTGCTTTTACCTGAGCTATACAACGGTGATTGATGCGTTGTTTGCTCTGTTGCTGGGGATGTTTGCTGTGCTGCTTGTGGTGCAGGTGTAGAATTTAGTGTGGTTGCGCTGTTTGGGGCTTGCTTTTTGGGGGTATTTGCGGTAGAGTAATCCCGCAAAGACGTTATTGCGCTTATGAACGATATTATCACGACAGCATGCAAGTTCGTCACGTCCTCGATTGGTCGCAAGATTCTTGTGGCCCTTACAGGTGCGTGTCTCCTCCTGTTCCTCGTGGGGCATCTGGCCGGTAACATGACCATCTACGGTGGTGATCCCGGCAATGGCGTTCCCTCCTGGATTGATGCCTACGCTACCGGGCTGCACACCATGCCCGCCTGGCTGCTCTGGGCAATCCGTCTCGGTCTTGCCGCCATTCTCCTTATCCACGTGGTGCTTACTCTGGCTCTTAAGATAGAGAACGTGAATGCCCGCACTCAGTACCAGAAGGAAGGTACGCTGAAAGCTACGCTTTCCTCCCGTACCATGGTGCTCACCGGTATCATGATTTTCTGCTTCCTGCTGTTCCACCTGTGGCAGCTTACGGTGAACGGTGACCCCCATGATTGCTACGGCCACATTGTGGCAGCTTTCTCCAATGTGTGGTGCTCTGTCTTCTACATCGTGGCTATCTGCTGCCTCTTTATGCACGTGCGCCATGGTCTGCAGTCCGTGTTCCAGACTCTGGGCCTTTCCACCCGCAAGGTGCGCCCGCTCTACAACATCATCGCTGTGCTTTTCGGCCTCGTGGTGTGCGGCGCTTTCATCTCCAT
>JAZRBC010000137.1:0-1501 GCA_045634905.1 Akkermansia sp. | reverse complement strand
CCACTGAAATGCTTATACAATGATGCGCGCTTCCCGCTGCCAATGGGTGAATCTGAAGAATCCGCTCTATGTGAAATATCACGATGAGGAGTGGGGCGTACCTTCGCGGGATGATGCGTATCTCTACGAAATGCTGCTGCTTGAGATGTTTGTGGCCGGGCTCTCGTGGGAATGCGTGCTCAACAAGCGAGAGTCCTTCCGCGCTGCCTTTGCGGGCTTTAATCCGAGCGCCGTGGCCGCTTTCGGCGAGGGTGAGGTCGCGGCGCTGCTGCAGAATCCCGGCATCATCCGCCACCGGGGCAAGATAGAAGCCGCCATTGCCAACTCCCGCATCTTCCTGCAGATTCAGGCAGAGTACGGCAGTTTCGCTGCTTATGCCTGGGGATTCACCAACAATGAAGTGCTGCACGAACCCTACACACTGCGCACCACATCTCCGCTATCGGATGCGCTTTCCCGTGACCTGCGGCGCCGCGGTATGCGTTTCTTCGGTTCGACTACTGCTTACTCCTGGCTGCAGGCCGTCGGTATCATCAACGGCCACGGGGAGGAATGTGCGGGTTGATTATTTTCTGCGGCGGGTGAAGAGGGTTGCGGCGATAATCCAGATGAGGAGAGCGCCTGCAGAGATGCCCAGCATGAGTTGCCAGCCCAGTTTGTAAAGCAGGGTAAGCGCCAGAGCTGTCCACAGACCACCGCCCATAATCGGCTCGTGCAGCAGCTGCTTGTAGCCGAAAGCCTGAGTGGCGCAGGTCTTGCTTTCCGGATCGGCGGCGCGGAGCAGCAGCAGACCTGTGGCAGTCACACCCAGCGACTGACCGAACTCGGCAATGGCGCATTCAAACCAGGATTCGCGGAAGAGGCGGGGAGCCACCACCAGCACCATGAAGAGCGAAAGCGCCAGCCCCAGCACACAGAGCAGCAGAAGCCCCTGCCAGTTTTCCGCCACCACGGAAAGCTTGATGGTGCTCATGGCGGATACGACCAGGAAATCCAGCGCCGCGCCGGAGACGCGCTGCATCTGTCCGTGGTCAATCAGCTTGTGCACTTTGCTCAGCTGGGCCGCTTTCTGCATGAGTAGACCGCCAATCATGCAGAAGGGGAAAAGCGGGAAGCCTTTCAGCACTCGCAAGGTGGCTTCGGGGAAACATTTGATTTCCAGCGCCTGCAGACCCTCTCGCATGCCGAAGCCGACCAGAATCGCAAGACCTACCAGCGCAATGTGCCAGGCCAGGGAGTCGATGGAGTCGCAATAGACAGTTTGCACGCCGGCAGAGGGCTGAGAGGTGCCCAGATAAAGCCCGCGCTGCTGCATTTTATCCTGGTCGGCGAAAGCTCGTACGTTGCTGATGTGGCCTCGGCGCACAGCCCAGTTCACCAGACCGATACCGACAATCACCGCCAGCAGCATGCCGACGGTGGCCACTGTGTAGCCCAGGGCAATGCCGTCCTCCCAGCCGAAAGCGGTGAAGCTCTCAGCCATGCCGCTCACGGTGCCGTG
>JAZRBC010000136.1:0-2106 GCA_045634905.1 Akkermansia sp. | reverse complement strand
ACGTCGTCTCATCTGGGATTCAGAATGCAGAAGGAGCATCATCATCGTATTGCTCTCAACCCTGCTTGCCCGAAACTGGTGAGCGGTAAATGTGCGATTGTGCCTGTTCAGGGGAACCATAACCTGCAGCTGGCGCAGGTGAATGTATCTGCGGTGCAGGTAAATGCCTGGCGCTTGACTGACAACATGGCGCAGCAGGCCTTTTCGGGACAATTACGTGATGAGGTAGAGCTGGCAGGTGTTCAGGTGGCCTGCGATGTGCTTAAGATGCGCTCTGCCCAGGGGTTGCCGGTGAATAAAAGAGAACTGGAAGCCTGCCGCAAGTTATTGAACAATAAGAAAAAAGAGGCGCAGAAATCCGCCCGCTTCAGCCGCAATGTGCTGAAAAACGCTACACCCTTTCCCGCCAGTCGGGTGGAAGCTGATGCACCCGGTCTCACGAGCCGTGGGGTGATGTCTCTGAATCTGGATTCCGTGCTGGGCAAATCACCCGTACCCGGCATGTATCTGCTGCGACTGCAGCGCGAGGCCAACGCCCCGGTGCGGGCTGCTTTGCACCATCTGAATGGCAAGGTGGATGCTCTCGACCTGACGCAGGATGTATTGGTACAGGTTACGGACCTGAATGTGACCCTGGGCGATGGGGCAGTTCTCGTAAATCGTTTTTCCGATGGTGCGCCTGTTGAGTCTGGTACGGTGTCGTTTACTGATGCCATGGGGAAATACCGTGAAGTGGAGTTGGTGAATGGCATTGCCTGGGTACCCGGGGAAGTGGTGCAATCTGCCTATCTGTGCGTGCGTTCGGGTAAGGACCGGGTGCTGGTTCCTCCCCCCTTCGGGCAGGATGAAGATGGTGATGATGAACCGGAGCCGCGTGTTCACGCGGTGCTGTTGCTGGACAGACCTCTCTACCGTCCCGGTGATACGGTGCATGTGCGGGCAGTGCTGCGTCGCCTGCTGCCCGACGGTTCCTGCGCTCTGCCCGATGAGAAATCCGCCTGCATTGAGTTCCGGCGTCCGGATGGCAGCAGCCTGGAAAAACGCGAAATCAGTCTCGGTGAATACGGCGCGTTTGAAGCCTCATTTACTCTGCCGACAGGAGAAGCCGACGTGACGGGCGAGTATGACCTGAAAGTCACCTGTGGTGAGTCCCGGACGTACATGCCTGTGAATTGTGCCGTATTCCGCCGCGATGCCTTTGAAGCTACCGTGGAGATTGATGCCCCTGCCGTTACCCCGGATACGTTTACCGTCCGCGTGCAGGCTGAGGATTACAGCGGAGTGCCTTTGTCCGGAGCGGAGTGCAAGCTGTTGATTGAGGAGGAGCAGGTGACTCTGAAGCTCGATGCTGAAGGTAAGGCGCAAGTCGCACGACCTGTAACCCCGCAGATGCGTGAGGATGGATGTATTGACGTGAGTGGTGCCGTGACCAACGACCGGGAGGAATATGTAGAACTGGAGGAAGAAAGCAAGTTCATTTACCCGGCTGATTTCTATATTGAGACACATGAAAACCGGGTGCGACTCCTGGATTCGGAAACCGATGAAGTGCTGCAGAGGGAGCAGAAGCTGCAGCTCCAGCTGGTATCTGAAGAATCTTATTCCTCACCGGGGGCTAATGGACTGGGAGTGGAGCAAATGCGAGAGACTGTTCATTGGAGTGGGGAACTGGTGGTGCCAGCCGGCTGTGAGCTGGGAATGCCGTTGCCTGTGAAGGAAGTCCGGCAGTGGTCATCGGCCGAATGGAAAATCTCCGGCACAGATGCCGCAGGACGCAAGACAAACTATACGACCTTCTGTCATCACGATGGCTCTGTTTCCTATACGGCGATGGTTCCCTCGTATCAGGACGGTTCGGTGACATTGCAGGTGGACTTACCCCATGATGGCTGGGCGCATCTGTTCGTGGGAGAGGGAAAGAATCTGCGCCACCTGAATCTGCCGGTGCAGGCCGGGCGGCAGACATACCGCGTGGAGCTGCTCCCCAACGAAGAGGGCTTTGTGTATTTCTCCCTGATACAGCCCGGGCCGCATGCTGGTAAACCAGTTACCGAGGCCAGGTGTAATTTATTTGTCCCCTTGCGCCAGAGCCGCCTGGATGTAGCA
>JAZRBC010000135.1:0-2191 GCA_045634905.1 Akkermansia sp. | reverse complement strand
GCGTGCCCGGGGTTGAAATGGTATTCGCGCACGGGGCGGCCACCGCCGGAGGGAACGAGTTCACCGGGAATGAGTACGCCCTCCTTTTCCAGTGCAGCCACGGCGGCATTGGTGCTCACCAGACTCAGCCCCAGAGCCGCGGCCAGCTGCGGGCGCGTAGCCTGCTGGTGCTGCTGCATATACCGGGTGATTCTTGCCTTGGAATTCATAACTTAATTAGGTCGCCTAAGAAAGTATAGGAAATTTTCTGGAAAAAGCAAGCAATATTTCAAGATAAGTTGGTTATGCGTGAAAATGACGCTACGCGCGTGTGAGGGAAATGGACAAAAACTCGACACCGGCGGCAGAATCTGTTAAGATAACCTCAACCACACAGAGACCACACGTATGAAATATATCTTTGTAACCGGCGGTGTAGTATCCTCCCTTGGTAAAGGCCTTGCCGCAGCGTCCATCGGCACGCTGCTCGAGCATTGCGGGCTGGAGGTGACCATGCAGAAGTTTGACCCGTATCTGAACATCGACCCGGGCACCATGAGTCCCTACCAGCACGGTGAAGTGTACGTGCTGAATGACGGCGCCGAGACCGACCTCGACCTCGGCCACTACGAGCGTTTCATCCACTGCGAGCTTTCCCGCCTGAACAACCTGACCAGCGGCAAGGTATTCGAGCGTGTGCTGGAGAAGGAGCGCCGCGGCGACTACCTGGGCAAGACGGTGCAGTACATTCCGCACGTGACCGATGAAATCAAGCAGCGCCTCTACGACCTGACCGAGAAGAACAAGAACTGCGACGTGATTATCACGGAAATCGGTGGCACGGTGGGCGATATCGAAGGTTTCCTGTTCCTGGAATCCCTGCGCCAGTTCAGCCAGGAAGTGGGCCGTAACAACTGCTGCTTCATCCACGTGACTCTGCTGCCTTACATCAAGGCTGCCGGTGAAACCAAGACCAAGCCCACGCAGCAGAGTGTGGCCAAGCTGCGCGAGATTGGTATCCAGCCGGACATGATTGTGTGCCGTACGGAAATGGACAACCTGACCGATGAAGAGAAGCGCAAGATTGCCATGTTCTGCAATGTTCCCGCTTCCAACGTGGTGGCCTTCTGCGACGTGAAGCACAGCATCTACGAGTGCCCCATCGACCTGGGCCGCGACAAGGTGGACCGCATCGTGACCGATGTGCTGGGTATCACCGTTCCCAAGCCCAAGATGGACGACTGGCAGAAGTTTGTGGGTCGCGTGATTCACCCCTCCCACAGCGTGCGTATCGCTGTGGTGGGCAAGTACATTTCTCTGCAGGACGCCTACAAGTCCATCTACGAAAGCTTCACCCACGCCGGTGCTGCGAATGACTGCCGCGTAGAGGTGGTGCGCGTGGATGCCGAGGCTCTGACCAACGGCTCCTGCGAGGAGATGATTGGCAAGGTGGACGGCATCCTGGTGCCCGGTGGCTTCGGCGACCGCGGTGTGGAAGGCAAGATTAAGGCTGTGCAGTATGCCCGTGAGAACAACATTCCCTTCCTCGGTATCTGCCTCGGCATGCAGGTAGCCGTCATCGAGTTCGCCCGCAACGTGCTGGGTCACGCCGATGCCAACTCTACCGAGTTCAACAAGGACTGCAAGGCCCCCGTGGTCTGCCTGCAGGAGGAGCAGAAGCACATCGAGAACATGGGCGCTACCATGCGCCTGGGTGCCTATCCCGCCCACATCAAGCCCGGCACACTCTGCAGCAAGCTGTACGAAGGCAAGGAGGTTATCTCTGAGCGTCACCGTCACCGCTACGAGTTCAACGCCGACTACCGCGAAGAGGTGGAGAAGGGCGGTATGGTGATTTCTGCCGTGAACGATGAGCACGGTCTGGTGGAAGTGGTGGAGCTTCCCTCCCACCCCTTCTTCATTGCCTGTCAGTACCACCCCGAGTTCCAGAGCCGCCCGAACAGCGCTCACCCGCTGTTCTCCGGTCTGGTGGCCGCAGCGCTGGAGAGCCAGCAGGCTTAAGTGAAATCAATTTAATCCGGCGGCGGAGCGTAACAGCCCGCCGCCGCTTTTTCGTGATAAGATGATTGATATACTGGTAGTTCTGGCGTATTTTTGCGCCATCTTCGGCATAGGTCTCTATGTGGGCCGCAAGCAGGAAAGTCTGGAAAGCTATGCCCTGGGCAACCGCAATCTGCCCTGGTGGGCGATT
>JAZRBC010000134.1:0-5314 GCA_045634905.1 Akkermansia sp. | reverse complement strand
GACGAAGCCCGGGAGTTTGTGGCTATGTTTACCGCTGGTACAAAATCTCTCAAACTCAATTCATAGGTGAGCGAAGCGAACGGAATTTAATACATTCTACATCCTACATTCAAAATTCAACATTCCCATGCATCTCCGCGGACTAGTTCTTGATTACCTCCACACGCTGCAGGCGCGTGGGGTGCAGAAGCTGGCGGTGGATGATGAGGCTCGCGGGATTCTGCGCGCGTGGATGCTGGCAGCCAAACGCGGCGGGCGTCCGGTGGCTATGCCGCAGCAGGTGATGCCGGAAGTGACTGGGCCTATGCCTGAGCCGGCGGGTGATGCTCCTGTGCAGGAAGCTCCCACGAAGCTGGGGGTGGATCTGGAAGCGCCGCTGCCGGTGGAGGAGCAGCCGCAGGAGGATGTACCTTTCTTCCGCCCCGGCGGCAGCAATGCCGGAGAAGCCTGGGAGAATATGCAGCGCCTGCTGCCCACCTGGGCACCGCTGCGCCAGCTGGGTACGCTGCGTGAGAAAGTGGTGCTGCCGCAGGGTAACCGGCAGGCGGACATTGTGTTTGTGGGCGATGCACCGGGCTACCACGATGAGAAGGCCGGGCTGCCTTTCCAGGGTGAGGCCGGCGGCAAGCTGGATGGCATGCTGAAAGCCATGGGCCTGACCCGCGAGCAGGTGTACCTGACGCATCTGGTGAAGTTCCGTCCGGCGCAGCCTCGGCAGACGCTGAATACGCGCCCGCCCAGTGATAAGGAACTGCTGTTCAGCCGTCCGGTGGTGGATTTTGAGCTGCGCCTGGTACAGCCCCGCGTGATAGTGGCGCTGGGTGTCATTGCCGCCCGTGGTCTGCTGCAGCAGGGTAACCTGCCTCTGGCGGCCTATCAGGAGCGCGTCTGGGATTACAACGGAATTCCCGTGATTGTGACCCACCACCCCAGCTATCTGCTGCGCACCAGCGATTTAGGCGAGCGCCGCCGCCTGTGGGAAGAAATGCTGCACGTCATGGAGATAGCTGGCCTGCCCATCAATGACAAGCAGCGAGGCTACTTCCTGCCGAAGGCATGAAAGGGATTAGCCAATCTGCTGCGCAGCTTGCCCTGCACGGGGGAGGAGCCACCTGTATAGTGGTTTTATCGGCTAATGACGGCTAATTATCGGCTAAATTAGCCGATAATTAGTTGACAAGTGATGATACCGTGCTACAATCATTGTATGAAACGTCGTAGTGCAGTTCCTGTTTTTCAGGAATTAATAGAGCGAGAAACGGGAAGTCTCGTTGAAATTATGCAGAAAGCGTTGCCCGAAGCACTGAGCATGGAGCGCTATTTGAGTTGGCAGGAACTGCGATACAGAAAAGCGCCTGATGGACTTAGCAAGGAGCAATGGTGGTTAGGGGTTAAACTTCATCGTACACAGGCTCGGCAGAGTATTCCCTTGCGAAATGCAAGAGGAAAGTCATTTAATTTTGCTTCGACTCAATATATTCAACAATGTCTGCATAAAATTGACCGAGCGTCAGGAACGATGCTGCTGACCGACGCGAGTACTGTGTTTTCAGTAACAGAACGCGACAGATACCTACTGACCTCACTGGCCGAGGAAGCTATAATGTCAAGCATGTTGGAAGGAGCAGTTGTTACTCGTTCCGAAGCGAGGGAACTTATTCGCAGTAATCGACCACCGAAAGATGAGCATGAACAGATGGTGATGAATAATTATCGTACCATGCGAATGATATTGCAGCACAAGGACGAACCCCTTACTCCGGCGTTTATTTTGTCCTTGCATCGAAGTATGGTGGAGGGAACACTCAGAAATCCGGGTAAATCCGGTTCCTTGCGGCAAGAGGAGGATAAGGTCTGTATAGAAGATACCCGTAGTGGGGATATTATCCACATGCCGCCAGCAGCGGACAGCCTTTCTGGGCGTCTGGAAGAACTTTGTCGTTTCGCGAATGGTGAAGACGAAGGGGAATATTATATCCACCCTATTATCCGCGCCATCATTCTGCATTTTCAATTAGCATACGATCACCCCTTCGTGGACGGTAACGGCAGAACAGCCCGTTCCTTATTTTACTGGGGCATGCTGCATGCTGGATACTGGCTGTTTGAGTATATCTCCATATCGAGAGAAATATATGCGCATCCGCGGAGCTACTATGAAGCATTCGTGAATACGGAGGAGGATGATAATGATCTTAATTACTTTATTATCGATCAGTTGAATACTCTGTATTCTTCCATAGAGAGTCTGGTGGAGCACCTGCGCACCAAGCAGCAGTTGAATGAAAAGCTTCGCCTTTCCCTTTTAAATGTTGCCCTTCTTAACCATAGGCAGAAGAATCTGCTTTTGCATTTTCTTCAGCATCCGAATGCCAGCACATCAGTCACAATTCACTGTGAAGAATATAAAGTGGTTCGTCAGACTGCCAGAACTGACCTTACCTGCTTGGAAAAACTGGGTTTCCTGTACTCAGAGTGTATTTCCCGGGAGTTTATATTTAAGCCAGTTCCAGATTTAGAACAACGCATTAGTGGTTTTATCGACTAATGACGGCTAATTATCGGCTAAATTAGCCGATAATTAGCCGGGAAGATGTACATGGCGTGACTGAACCGCGCAACGTGCTATTGTCTGCCCAAGGATTAAGGGATATTGTTCACCGCTTCGAGGAAGCTCACCATCGTGGGAAGCTGGCAGAAACGCCGCCAGTCATCATCGCGCAGAAGGATGAAGGGTTCTTCCCAGGGCGGGGTGTCTTTTCTGCACAGGTCGAGGACGTGGACCTTGGAAAGCGGGCTGATGTCATCCTCATACGGGCTGAGCTCGGGCACGATTTCGTTGCCGTCGGCATCGTACAGATGCAGAAAATCCATCCGCTCGTCAATAAAGCTGTAGTTGGTAAACTGCCGTTCGGGGCAGTCGATTATTTCGCCCTGCTTGTTCAGAACAAAGGGCTCTGTGTCAGGTCTTGGTTGAGGCGTTCTGCCGGGAAGCGCTTCACTCAGAATTGCCACCAGTTCCTTCACCTCATCCGGGCTGAACTTCCGCGTGATGGTGGGTGTGAGGTTCTCTTCTGTAGGGGATCGGTGTACCAGTTCCGCCGCAGTCACGTTACAGAGAGCGGCTTTCCAGGCTTTGAAGGTTGCTGAGTGTTGCTCAATGTCGCGCGCGTGCTGCTGCTGCCTCCACTCGGCACGGACCTGATTCAGACGGGCCTGTTGCTGCTGCGCAACGGGGGTGCAGGCTGCAAGCAGAAGCGGAATGAACAGAACGAAGCGGGCGTGGAGCATTGTATTAATCATCAGTACCTTCCTCCGGTGTTGCCACCTGCGGCTTGCGGGGCTTGTAGGTGGTCAGCTTTGTCTTCTTTTTCTTTTTCGGAGCAAAGTATTCCGGGTGGGCGGCTGCCCAGGCTTCGTACAAATCCGGGCGGTTGGCCTTCGTGCGTTCAATGGATTTTTCGAGTTTCCATTCCTCTATGGCCTTGTGGTTGCCGGAGAGGAAGACGGCGGGCACTTCCATGCCGCGGAATACATTCGGCTTGGTGTAGGCGGGGGCTTCCAGCAGGCCGTTGGAGAAGGATTCCTCCACGCTGCTGCGGTCATCGCCCAAGGCGCCGGGCAGCAGGCGGGCAATGGCATCGATGACCACCACGGCGGCGATTGCGCCATTGGTCAGGATATAGTCGCCTATGGAAATCTCCATGTCCACCAGGGTGTCAATCACGCGCTGGTCCACGCCCTCGTAGTGCCCGCAGAGGAAGATGTAATGCGCATCGCCACCCTCCATGCAGGGGGCTGCCAGTTCCTCGGCCACCGGCTGGCGGAACACGCGGCCCTGCGGGGTCATGAGGATAACGCGTGTGTTCTCCTGCCGCAGTTCTTCGATGGCCTCGAAGATGGGCTCGCACTTCATGAGCATGCCCTGACCACCGCCGCAGAGGTAATCATCCGTGCGGCGGTACTTATCATGCGTCCAGTCGCGCAGCTGGTGCGCACGCACCTCAATGATCCCGGCCTCAGCCGCGCGCCCCATGATGCTCTGGGAAAGCGGCACTGAGATGAGCTCCGGGAAAAGAGTCAGGACATCTACGCGTAACATAATCGCAAAGGGTTTGTGGAAAGTACGAAGTGCGAAGTAGGAAGTACGAAGTGTGAAATTCCCTGCGCTCCGCGCAGCTTTATTTTATCTCGTACTTCGCACCTCGTACTTTGTACTTAAGCATTGGCGTTGTGGCGGAGCATGGCTTCCACGTAACCATCGATGTTGCCGTCCATCACGTCCTGAATGTTGCCGCTTTCGAAACCGGTGCGCAGGTCCTTCACCATCTGGTAGGGCTGGAATACGTAGGAGCGGATCTGGTTGCCCCAGGCGATATCACCCTTTTCGGAGTACTGGCGGTCGGCCTCGGCGCGCTTGCGGCCTTCCTCCAGCTGGATGAGGCGGGCCTTGAGCATGCGCATGGCTTCTTCGCGGTTGCGGAGCTGGGAGCGCTGGGTCTGGCAGGCCACAATGATACCGGTGGGCAGGTGGGTCAGACGCACGGCGGTTTCCACCTTGTTCACGTTCTGGCCGCCCTTGCCGCCGGAGCGGTAGGTGTCCATCTTCACATCGGCTTGCTTCACTTCGATTTCGATGTCGTCGGAGATGTCGGGGGTGGCATCCAGCGAGCAGAAAGAGGTGTGGCGCTTGCCGGCAGAGTCGAAGGGGCTCATGCGCACCAGACGGTGAATGCCACGCTCATTCTTCAGGTAGCCGTAGGCGTATTCGCCGTCAATCTTGATGGTCACGGAGCGTATGCCTGCTTCATCACCATCAGTGCTTTCCATGATTTCGGTGCTGAAGCCGTGGCGTTCGCAGTAGCGCAGGTACATGCGCAGCAGCATGCTGGCCCAGTCGCAGGCTTCGGTGCCACCGGCACCGGCGTGGATGGTCACGTAGCAGCCGGCGTTATCGTGCGGGCCGTTCAGCAGGGTGAGCAGCTCGAATTCCTCGAGTCGCTTGAACCAGGCATCATACTCGCGCTTGGCTTCGGGAGCCATGTCGGCATCTTCTCCGGCCATCTCCACGGCCACTTCCACGTCCTCCAGCCCGCTTTCCAGGCTGCGGAACTGCTCCAGGCGGCGCTTGAGCGGGTTTACTTCGTTCATGAGGGCGCGGGCGGCCTCAGGGTTATCCCAGAAATCCGGGGCGCTCATGCGCTCATCCAGTTCTGCTACTTTAGATTCAAGGCTTCCGAGGTCAAAGATAGCTCCCGAGCTCGGAAAGACGGGAGCGCATGGCTTCCGTGTCGAGCGCCGAGAGATCGATATT
>JAZRBC010000133.1:0-6462 GCA_045634905.1 Akkermansia sp. | reverse complement strand
ACGCCAAATGTTTATCAGAAGCGATTCCATCATCTATCATCAAACGGGAAAAGAAGCTATCAGCAAGTCATGGTGGCGTGCATGAGAATGATGATAGTAAGGCTCAATGCCATAACACGAGATTGGATAAACGCAGGTAGGCCAGCCCCAGAGAAAGTAAACAAAGAAGCAGCAGAACAGAAAACAGGTCTTGCAATTGAGAATAAGGCCGAGAACAAATAACAAATCTCTACTACCCTAGCCCAGGCGGTGAGGGTTTAGGAGAGGGGGAAGAGGCAATGCACTTCCCCCTCTCCCAAGTCGTGTGTTTGCATTGACCAAATTTTTGGTCAATGCCTCGCTTCAAAATCCGATTTCATAAAAATTCAGGTTTTAATGAATTCATAGTTGACTAATATTCTGTCGCCCTGACGGGCTCAAATTTCTGCTCGCCGTTGGCTCGCCAAAGTCCAATTTGTCGATGATTGATAATTATGCCAACGCGTAAGCACCAAACCACGGAAAGCCGCAAAGGAATTAACTTGTGCACGCACTGCAGGCCTCTGTGCGTGCGGCGAAATCTGGCCCGGTAGAATTTGCTTGACCGGGTGCGTATGTTCGAGTATGCTTCATGTTAGCGGCACGGAGCCGTGTGATTTTACTATGAAAGCAGTACTTCTTTTTCCCGGTCAGGGTGCCCAGAAGGTGGGCATGGGCAAGGATTTCTATGATGCATACCCCGCCGCTCGCGAGATGATGGAGGCGGCAGATGCTGCGCTGGGTTATTCCCTTACGGACATTATGTTCAATGGCCCGGATGAGGAGCTGACCCGCACCTGCAACTGCCAGCCCGCGCTTTATCTGCACGGCCTCGCCATCTACAAGGTGCTCAGCTCCCTGGTGGATATTGAGCCCGTGGCTGCTGCCGGTCTGTCCCTGGGTGAGTTCACCGCCCACGCCGCCGCCGGCACCTTCAGCATGGAGGACGGCCTCAAGCTGGTGCAGAAGCGCGGCGCCCTCATGGAGGAAGCCTGCCAGGCGGCCCCCAGCACCATGGCGGCCATGATTGGCGGCACCAACGAGGCCGTGGCAGCTCTGGCCGCCGAGTGCGATATCGACGTGGCCAACTACAACTGCCCCGGCCAGACCGTGGTTTCCGGCTCGGTGGAGGGTGTGGACAAGGCCGTGGCCGGTGCCAGGGCTGCCGGTATCAAGATTGCCAAGAAGCTCAACGTGGCCGGTGCCTACCACAGCCGCTTCATGAAGAGCGCCCAGACCGCTCTCCGTCCTGAGCTGGAGGCTACCCCCATGGTGGCTCCCGCCGTGCCGGTCTACTGCAACTTCGAGGCTCGTCCCGTGACGGGGCCGGAGGATGTGCGCGCCATGCTCGGCGAGCAGGTGTGCGGCTCGGTGCGCTGGGCTGCCTGCATGCAGGACCTCATTGAGAAGGGTGAACGCCTCTTCATCGAAATGGGCCCCGGCAACACCCTGGCCGGCATGATGAGCCGCATCTGCAAGGAAGCCAAGGTGATTTCCATTCAGGATATCGCCTCGCTCGAAGCCGCCGTGGCCGAGCTCAAGGCCATGTAAACCTGCGCGCGCGCGGAAACATTATTTCCTGATAACCCCGGAACGCCCTGCATCACGCAGGGCGTTTCTGCTGGGGTCAGGCTTCTGCCTGTGGGGGCTCAAGCAGGGCATCCCTGCAGATATCCGGTAACATGAAGGCCGCATAGAGCGGTAAATCAAACAGTAGAGTCGGCGCCCCGTTTTCTGCGGAAATAAGATTCTGCGACTGGTCATTCATGGAAATCCTGACAGCCAGCCGCGGGGTATATTTCCGGCAGTAGGTCAGCAGACTTTTGGCTTTTGTATTACTTTCTGCTTTTACCTCTATGGGAACTACATGGCCACAGGTCTGAATAATGAAGTCAATTTCAGATTTGGTACTATCAGATTGCCAGTAATGCGGGGTGAAGCCAGATGAAGCTCTGATTTCCTGTTGTACATATTGTTCGGAGAGCGCTCCTTTAAATTCCCGGAAAATGGCGTTTTTTTCCAGAATGGTGGATATGTCCAGTTCGCATTTTGCTCCCAGAAGCCCTACATCCAGAAAATATAGCTTGAAAGCGCCATCCCGGTATGCGCCTATAGGAAGTGCAGGCTCGTTGATTCTCTCTACCTTGTAGATGAGGCCGGCTCGCTGCAGCCAGTCCATGGCTGCCTCCAGGTCGCGAGCCCGCATGTTGCTCTGTACTTCCTTATAGACAAAACGCTTGTTTTCCTTGGACAGCTGCTGAGGTACAGACTCCCAAAGAAGCGATAATTTGGCGGCCAGGGTAGAGGGAACATGTTTACTGAAATCATTGGCATAGTTTGCCAGAATTTCGTTTTGCACACGGCGTACTTCTCCAAAATCCTGTGTACGCAGGAAAGTGTTTACAGCTTCCGGCATTCCGCCAATGTAGTAATATTGCTTCAGCAAGAGACTCAGGCGGTCAGAGATGAGCCTGAGACTGTCCCATTTTCGCTGCAGTATGAAATCTATATCAAAGTCGTTCCCCAAGGCGGACATGAATTCTCTGAAACTCAAGGGATACAGGGTCATGGTGTTGACCTTGCCTACCGGAAACCCCGTGCCATGGTGTTGCTTGACACCCAGAAGTGAACCGGCTGCCATCACGTGATAATCCGGCAGCTCTTCGCAGAAGTATTTTAATGATGTCAGGGCCGCCGGGCATTCCTGGATTTCGTCCAGAATAATCAGCGTTTCTCCTGCCTGTACCCTCGTCTTGGTTTCCGCCTGGATGAGAAGCAGAAGCTCATGCATATCGAAATTGCTTGTTTCGAAGATGCGCTTCATGCGCTCGTTCCGGTCGAATCGAATGTACACTACACTTTGGTAGTGCTTATGCCCGAAATGCTGCATCAGCCAGGTTTTCCCTACCTGCCTTGCTCCAAGAAGGAGAAGCGGTTTCCTGACAGGGCTGACCTGCCATCGTTTGAGCTCGTTTTCCAGTGTCCGTTCCATGCTGTCTTTATTTATAGCCCTAGTTTACTTAATTTTAATGATAAATCAAGAATAATGCACGAAAATCGACCGAATAATGGCACAAACTTGCACGAAAATCGACCGAATATCGGAGTGAATTTGCACGAAAATCGACCGAATAATGGAGTAAACTTGCACGAAAATCGACCGAATGTGGAAATCATGCGTGCGCGGAGCGCCCGGCGGATAACCAGAAGCCGGGGGGATAGAAAGGTGAAATTGCCGGCTGTAGCCGTCAGTGAAATCAGGCGGTAGCCTGGTGAAATTCCCCCGCGGGGCGGGGGTGTGAAATGGCGCTCGCCGCCCGCGAGCGTAGTGAATTCGAGCCCGGAGGGCGGTAAGCTGTTAGGCAGGCGGTGGAGCGAGCTCCGCGTCTGCGCCTCTGGCGGAACCCCTGTACCTCCCAAAAAAACGAGTTGGAACCCCGTGAAACGGCGGTGACAGCACCGTCGCAACATATTGAAGCCGAAGTTATCTTTTTGGCTTGCCTTACTCTTTGATAGTGTGCTAGCATGGTACAGTATTTTTCTATGGGAAACTCATTTATCAATACCAATGTGCACATTATCTTTCATGCTAAAAACACATGTGCCATTAAAGAAGAGGATTTAACGCAGGTGTTTCATTACATAGGCGGAATCATCCGTTCATTATCTGGAATTTCGTATAAAGTTGGCGGAATGCCGGACCATATTCATATTCTGGCGACCTTGCCGTGCACAATATCTCTGGCAGATTTTGTCCGAACCATCAAAGCCGGTACGAGCAAATGGATAAAAGGACTTGGTCAGGATTACAGGTTCTTTTCGTGGCAGGAAGGGTATGGAGCATTTTCGGTCAGTAAATCAAATATCGATGCGGTTATTGCCTATATACTCAATCAAAAGGAACACCATCTCAAGTACTCGGCACATGAAGAATTCAGGCATTTCCTGGAGCGACATGGGCTGGAGTACAAGTAACCCGCTTCGTTGTTGACGGCTACTCATTCCGGGATGTAATGATACGCCGGAAGTGCTGTCACCACAGGTTCCCTGGGTTCCAGTTCCTTTTTGGGGGGATACAGGGGTTCCGCGAGGAGCGCTGGCGCGCACCTCGCTCCACCGCCTGTCTAACAGCTTACCGCCCTCCGGGCTCGAAATTCCCTGCGCTCGCCGGGGGCGAGCGCTATTTCACTCCCCCGCGTCGCGGGGGAATTTCACCAGGCGGCAGCCTGATTTCACTGCTCGGCGCAGTCGGCAATTTCACCTCTCTACCCCAAAATACCCTTGCCGTCCCTCGGGACTCCGGTTTTGTTTTTAATGATTTGCAGGGCCTTGGGACTTCGCGTCTTCGCTTGCTACGCCCACACAGGTACGGCCCTGCCTGAGGAGCTGATGCCCTCCGGGCTCAATATGCCGCGGTCGTACCGGCCGCCGGAACATCCTGTCGCCCTCCGGGCTAAAGGTGAAAAATGAAGGGTGAAAAATGAAAGGTGAAAAATGGTGAATGACCGGATATTTGTCATGGTGGGGGATGCTGTCGGGGAATCCGGGGGGCTGTGTCTTGACTTCATGGTCGGGTAGGTGTATGTTGCAGGTATGTACACCAGCTTTTTTGATGTGTTTTCCATTGGTATCGGTCCGTCGAGCTCACATACGATGGGGCCTATGCGTGCAGCGGCGCGTTTTGCCCGGGAACTGGCGGAGCGGGGGGCGCTGGAGCAGGTGGAGAAGGTGAAGGTGTATCTGTATGGTTCGCTGGCGCTTACGGGGGTGGGGCATGGCACGCCCGGGGCGGTGGTGTACGGTCTGCTGGGGCTGGATGCGGAGAAGATGGAGATGTCTGCCACGAATGCCATTGCCACGCTGGCAACGGAGGGTAAACTGCTGCTGAATGGTGTGCACCCCATCACGTTCAGCGCTATGCAGGATGTGGTGCTGGAGAAGGAAATCACGCTGCCGGAGCATGCGAACGGCATGCGCTGCTGCGCTTATGACCGCGAGGGGCGGGAGCTGGCCAATGAGGTGTATTTTTCCATAGGCGGCGGTGCTATACGCCGCAGCGATGAGATGGAGGAGCTGCCTGAGCCGCCACCCGTGGTGCCGTATCCCTTTGATTCCTGCGCGGAGCTGCTGCAGCACTGCAAGCGCGAGAATATGACTATAGCGGCTGTGGTGCGTTGCAACGAGATGGCTCTGCCGACGGGCATGGAGCTCCGCACGCGCATCCGCAAGATTTATGATACGATGGACAAGGCGATTGAGCGTGGCGTGAAGACCATGGGCGTGCTGCCCGGCGGGCTCAAGCTGCCGCGCCGCGCGCCGCGCATTTACCGCCGCCTGGCGGAGATGTTCCGCGAGAATACGCAGGATGCGCTCACCATCATTGACTGGATTAACCTGTGGGCCTTTGCGGTATCTGAGGAAAATGCGGCGGGTGGCCGCGTGGTGACGGCGCCGACCATGGGCAGCGCCGGTGTGCTGCCTGCGGTGCTGCGCTATTTCGAGCGCTTCGGCCGCAAGGATGCCACGGTGGGGCGCGAGCATGGTATAGAAATCTTCCTGCTCACGGCTTCGGCTATCTGCTCGCTGTACCGCGCCAAGGCCTCTATTTCCGGCGCCGAGGTGGGCTGCCAGGGCGAGGTGGGCGTGGCCTGTTCCATGGCGGCGGCCGGGCTCACGGCGGCTATGGGCGGCACGAATGAGCAGGTGGCCAATGCTGCGGAAATTGCCATGGAGCACAATCTGGGGCTCACCTGCGACCCGGTGTGCGGCCTGGTGCAGGTGCCCTGCATCGAGCGCAACGCCATAGGCGCGGTGAAGGCGGTGAACGCCGCTCGCCTGGCGCTGCGGGGCGATGGTACGCATTTTGTGAGCCTGGACAGCGTGATTGCCACCATGAACGAAACCGGCCGCGCTCTGGCTGCCGGTTACCGTGAAACCGCCCTGGCCGGGCTGGCTACGAATGCGCTGACCTGCTGAGGCTCCGGAATCTATATACGCGTTGGCATCATTAAGGAATCAGCGCAAAATTGAAACTCAAAGAGGTAGAATTTTGAATCTTGAATTTTTGATGTAGAATGTACTGAATTTCCTACGCCTTTGGCGCAGCTGTGTACCGGTCGCGCCAAAGGCGCGGGGAACTTGCACATTCAGAATTGCGAATCTCTAAAAAGTCCGGAAATTATAATGCAGCCCGATAAATTGGGATTTGGAGAGTAGTTTGCGGAGCGTCAGCGTAGCGGAAATTTGAGCCCGTCAGGGCGGCATAATAATAGCCCAGCGTGGAGCCGCCACGCGGCGGAACGGTGGGTTTGGTGTTAATTATACCCGGAACCCCGAGCGAAGTGAGTGGGTGGCAGGGAGGCCGCGGCTTATTGTGGAGCAACGCTTTCTGCCGCCCACTCGCCATGCTCGGGGCTCTGATATCATTTTCGTTTTACCCAGGGT
>JAZRBC010000132.1:0-17222 GCA_045634905.1 Akkermansia sp. | reverse complement strand
TATACAACAAGGCCGAGCCGATGATGGCGGCTTTGAAGACGTATATTTTGGCAGATGTCCACATCACGCTCGTATTCTACTCCTCCGCAGGCGCTTTGGCAAACAAAAAGCATGTCCTCATAAAAAGGCCACATGTGTCCCTAAGATTTGATAAATGGATGCCGTTTCAGAAGCCTCTCCCCTGGTTATAACAAATGAGCGATTGGAATTTGTTTTCGGAGCACGGGACTTCAGTCCCGTAAATCACGGAGAGTTTAATCGGGACTGAAGTCCCGTGCTCCGATGAAGTTCATGCCGCCAAAGTCAATTTATCGCGCCGCAAAATCTTTGGGACACATGTGTAAAAAGACTCTTCTGGAAGGATAAGGCTTGCCGGATATGCCACTATCTGGTAGACTCCGGCAGCTGAAATGAACACGAGACGCACTTATCCGGAAATATGCCTGCGCCTGTGCTGCCTGATTCTCGGGCTGTTTGTGCTGGCTCAGGGGATTGCTTTTACTGTGATTGCAGATTTAGGCACAGATGCTATTACCAGCCCTGCGCTGGTGTGTCACCTGGCGCTGGGCGATGTGCCGGGCGGCATGGGATACAGCTTCTGCACGGTGGGCAGACTCCTCATCTGCGTGCATGTGCTGCTGGTGGTGCTGCAGATTCTGCTGCTGCGGCGTAATTATCGTCCTGAGCAGCTGCTTCAGGTGGTGATGGGGGTGATTCTGGGCGTTATGCTCGACTTCTGCCTGAGCTACACCCGCCTTCTGCCGGTCGGGGATTATGCGTACTCCCTCGCATATACTCTGATAGGCTGCGTGATTTGTGCTTTCGGCATTTTCACCTATGTGAAGGCTGATATGGTACCCCTTTCTGCCGAAGGTTTCTGCCTGGCTCTGAGTCGCACGTTCTCCTGGCGTTTCAGCCGCGTGAAGGTGGCTGTGGATTGCTCGCTGCTTGCTCTTGCGGTGGTGGCATCCCTGATTATCTGGGGAGATGTGGTCGGCGTTCGCGAGGGGTCGCTGATTTGTGCTGTGAGCACGGGCTATATCATCGGCTTTTTCTTCAAGGTGTGCCCCATCTGGGACAGGCTTTTTGCCCGGGTGAGAGGCGAAGCTCCCGCAGCTGATGAACCGGCGTTATCATAAATCCCCCTTCAGACGTTGAAAACTGCGAGCAACTATACGTTTCACTAAATATATAAGATTATGGACATCAAGGTACTTTATACTGCAGAACAGATTCAGGAGGCCGTGCGCCGCGTGGCGGGTGATATAGAAGCCTGTTTCGGCGACAAGGAGCCGGTTGTGGCACTTTGTCTGCTCAATGGTGCTATCTGGTACGCCGCGGACCTGCTCCGCTGCCTGCCTGCCAATTTCGAGTTGCAGACGATTCGCATTTCGAGCTATTCGGGCACGGAAAGTACGGGAAAGCTCAAGTGGCACAATGCTCTGCCGGATTGCGCCGGCAAGAATGTGCTGGTGATTGATGATGTGCTGGATACCGGGCTGACCATGAAGGAAGTGTGTGATGCGCTTTACGAGAACGGTGCGGTGAAGGTGGTTCCTACAGTGGCAATCGACAAGAGTGCCCGCCGGGCATTCGAGCACGAGCGCGTCTTCTGCGCGCTGCACTGCGATGACTACTTCCTGGTAGGGTACGGTCTGGATTTCAACGGTAAGTACCGTAACCTGCCCTACGTCGGCTATATCGAATCCTGAGCCGGGGGCTGAATACCAGTTTTTTCGGGCATCCGGCAGCTGTTGCGAGTTGCCGGGTGCTTTATTTTGCACGATAAGTTTGAAAAAAACGAAAGATATCTGTTTCCTTTAGGCTTGATAATGCGTGGAAATCGTGTATACTACGCGCGTGCCACGGGCACGTGAATCATCCTGTAAATCAACCATTCATGAACATGAATAATCCCAGAGTAGCTATCGTGGGCGCCACCGGTGCGGTGGGCGTCGAGATTCTTTCCTGCCTTGAGACCCGCAATTTCCCGCTGGCCTCGCTGAAACTTCTGGCCTCTCATCGTTCTGCCGGTAAACAGGTTGCATTCCGTGGTGAGATGCTCACGGTGCAGGAGCTGACGGCTGATTCCTTCGGCGATGTGGACATTGCGCTCTTTGCTGCCGGTGGCGATATTTCCCGTGAGTTCGCTCCCATTGCCGGTGCTGCCGGTTGCGTGGTGGTGGATAATTCCTCCGCTTTCCGTCAGGATGCCGATGTGCCGCTGGTGGTGCCCGAAATCAACGCCGAGGCTGCTTTCAACCACCCCCGCAACATCATTGCCAACCCGAACTGCACCACCATCATCACTCTGATGGCTCTGTATCCGCTGCACCTGAAGTATGGTCTCAAGACTATCGTGGCCAGCAGCTACCAGGCGGTTTCCGGCAGCGGTCAGCACGGTATCACCGAGCTGGAGAACCAGGTGCGCGCCATTGTGGATGGTCATCCGGTGGAAATCAAGACCTACCCCCGCCAGATTGCCTTCAACGTGCTGCCCCAGATTGACAAGTTTGCCGACAACGGCTACACCAAGGAAGAGCTCAAGATGCTCAACGAAGGCCGCAAGATTATGAATCTGCCTGAGCTGAACGTGACCTGCACCTGCGTGCGCGTGCCGGTGTACCGCAGCCACTCCATCTCCTGCATTGCTCAGTTCGAGAAGCCGGTGGATGTGGAAGGTGCCCGTGCCTGCTACGACGGTATGCCCGGTGTGGCGCTCATGGACGATGTGGCCAACAATGTGTGGCCCACCCCGCTGGACTCCACCAATGGCGATACCTGCTACGTGGGCCGTATCCGCAAGGATATCGCCATCGACAACGCCCTGAATCTCTGGGTGGTGGGTGATCAGGTGCGCAAGGGCGCAGCCCTGAATGCCGTGCAGATTGCCGAGCTGCTGGTGAAGGGGAACTAATGCCTTTCTGCCATGGATATCAAGGAGCTCATCAAAGAAACGGTTGTTAAGGTAGAGGCTCGTCTGAATGAGCTTCTGCCCGGCGAGGATATTGCGCCCACTACCATTCACAAGGCGATGCGCTACAGCATTTTCGCCGGTGGTAAGCGCATACGCCCGTTGCTGTGCCTGGAGGCCGCCAAAGCCTGCGGCGGCAGTGAGGAAGCTGCGCTGGATGCCGCCTGCGCACTGGAAGCACTGCACACCTACACTCTGATTCACGACGATCTGCCCTGCATGGACAATGACGACCTGCGCCGCGGCCGCCCCACGAACCACAAGGTGTTCGGTGAGGGTGTTGCGGTGCTGGCTGGTGATGCGCTGCTGACAGAAGTCTTTGCCATGCTGGCCCGAGTGCCTGCTAATGACCGCTACGATGCTGCCGACTATGTGGCCGAAATGGCCTACCGCACCGGCAGCCAGCATCTGGTGGGTGGTCAGGTGCTCGACCTGGAGGGCGAGGGCCGTGAACTGACGGTGGATGAGCTTCGCGCCATTCACCATGGCAAGACCTCCGCGCTTATTATCGCTTCTGTGCGTCTGGGTGGCATGGCCGCCGGCTGTACGCCGGAACAGCTCGATGCGCTCACCGAATATGGCCGTTCCCTGGGGCTTGCGTTCCAGATTATCGATGATATTCTGGACGTGACTTCCACCCCCGAGGTGCTGGGCAAGAGCATCGGCAAGGATGCCAAGGTGCAGAAAGCCACTTATCCTGCCCTGGTGGGCATGGACAACGCCCGCGCCGAGGCCCGCGCCCTGACGGCCGCCGCCCGCGCCGCGCTGGACGTGTTCTCCGAACGCCGTCGCGAGAATCTGCTCGCCATCAGCGATTATCTCCTCAAGCGCGATTATTGATTTGCTGCCGAGGTGCCTGAATTTCCGCCGCTTGTGCCGTCAAGGTACAAGCGGCTTTTAAATGCCTGCGTGTTTTCCCGATGCGGAGGCAACGAGGGTTCTTTCCTTTGTCGGAGCACGGGACTTCAGTCCCGGCGGTTTAAGGCGTTACCAGGATACGGGACTAAAGTCCCGTGCTTCGATAATTTCCACGTGCCACTCCGCAATTTATTTACCGTTGAACTTCAGGCCACATTTGGGGAAAAATGAGAGTGGACTCAAAAGAAGCTTGCACTGGGCTGGAAAATCTGTTAGTTTACCAGTGTTGACGCTCCCTGACTACCCTCTACCGAGCTGACGGATGCTGCTGCATTGTCGAATTGTGCCGGGGTGAATTGTCGGGGCAGAGTTCAGCAAGTAACCCCTGACCCTACCCTTCATATCCTATGATTCCCGAAATTGAAAATGAGAATACTGTCGTTTCCGCCCTTCGTCGCAACCTGCATCTGGCTCTGCGCCGGCGCACCTGGCGTTTCAAGCGCAATGCGCATCTGGATGAGCTGCTGCCGCAGAAACCGGTGCGCCGCCACCACACGGTGTGGGCGGCTGTGGTGCCGTCTCTGCTGGCGCTGCTGATGCTTCGGGCATAATTCCGGCTTGCGTAGGCCCGCTCTATCCGATACAATGGGTACAGCATGGCAGAGTTCCGCGAGATAGCAGATGTGCAGGAGGCTCTCAGGACCTATTTCGGTTTTGATGAGCTGCGCCCCGGGCAGAATGAAGTGGTGCAGGCTATTCTGGCCGGGCGCGATGCCATGGGCATTATGCCCACGGGCGGCGGTAAATCTCTCTGTTACCAGTTGCCGGCGCTCTGCCGCCCGGGGCTTACCGTGGTGGTATCACCGCTGATAGCGCTGATGAAGGACCAGGTGGATGCCCTGCAGGCGCGGGAAATACCTGCTGCTGCGGTCAATTCATCGCTCGGGGCAGAGGAATACCGACAGGTGATGCAGGCGCTGCGGTACGGTGAGCTGAAGATTCTCTACGTGGCGCCGGAACGCTTTGCGCAGGATGGCTTCATGACGCTGCTGCGTGGCATGCAGATTTCGCTGCTGGCGGTGGATGAGGCGCACTGCCTGAGCCAGTGGGGACACGATTTCCGACCGGATTACCTGCGGCTGGGAAGCGTGCGCGAAGCCTTGGGCTACCCACAGACCGTGGCGCTGACGGCTACAGCAACTGCACATGTGCGCGAGGATATCCTGCATACGCTGCAGCTGCGCGAGCCTGCGGTTGTCATCAGCGGTTTCGGCCGTGATAACCTCGATTTCAGCATCACTCACTGCGATAGCCGACGCGTGAAATTTGAGCGTATTCACAAGATGATTGCGCGTTGGAAGAAGGGAATAATATACTGCTCTACGCGCAAGAATGTGATGCTGGTGTTTGATGAGTTGTCTTCGGCGCATATCAATGCTGTAGCCTACCATGCCGGCATGACAGATGAGGAACGTAGTTTTTCCCAGGATGCCTTTGTTTCCGGCCGGGCCGATGTGGTGGTGGCAACAAACGCCTTCGGCATGGGAATTGACCGTTCCGATGTGCGCTTTGTTGTGCATTTTGAGATTCCCGGGAGCGTGGAGGCATATTACCAGGAGGCTGGCCGCGCCGGGCGCGATGGCGAACCGGCTGCCTGCGAGCTGCTTTTCAACCATGCCGACCTCAAGACGCAGGAGTTTTTCTTCGAGGGGAGCAACCCGCCGCTGCAGGTGATTCGTTCGCTTTACAACATGCTGCGCTTTGAGTGCGACCCGGCAACGCATGAATTGCATATTACCGTAGATGCCATGGCAGAGCGCCTGGGCAAGGACGTGAACCCGATGGCCGTGGGGACGGCTCTTTCCTGCCTGATTCATGCGGGGGCCATTCAGCGTTTCGATGTGCAGGGGCAGTTAACGAAAGGAACCCGCGTGCTGAAGCCGGAGCTGAATTTCGAGTGTCTGGAGATTGACCGCACCCGGCTGGAGGAAAAAGCCCGCCGCGACCACCTCAAGATTGAGGCCATGACGAAGTTTGCCTATTCTGTGGGGTGCCGCCAGCAGTGGATTCTGAATTATTTCGGCGAAACGAGTTCGGAGCCTTGCGGCCATTGCGATATCTGCTCGGCTTCAGATGACGGTGAACGCGAGACCGTGAGCGGTGATGACCTGCTGACCGTGCGAAAGGCGCTGGCCGGTGTGGCTCGTGCTTCCAAACGCGGGCCTGGGGGCGAATGGATGGGAATCTATGGTCGCGGTAAGATTATGGATATGCTGCGCGGTGCCCAGAATGCTTCCATGAATCAGCACCTGATGGGGATGTCTACCTACGGTATTCTCAAATCCATGTCGAGTGCCAGGGTGAAGGCGCTTTTCCGCTCCATGCACGATGCCGGACTACTGCAGACCACTGGCGGTGAAATGCCGCTGGTCACGCTTTCGAGACAGGGGGAAGATGTGATGCAGAGCCGTAGTGTTCCGCAGATGAGTCTGCGCGGCTGGAGCGGCGTGACCACGATGTTCAAGAACAGAGTGGCGCGGCAGGATAAAACCCGCCAGCTGCTGGAAGGTCTGGGAATCGGCAGGCTGGATAAGGAGCTTTATGAGCACCTGGCCACTCTGCGGCGTGATCTTGCGGCTGAATTTAACCTCCCGGCCTACCGGATTATGCACAATGAAACGCTGAAGGCTCTCGCTACCTTGAAACCTACGACTATCGAGGCTGCTTCACGTATCAAAGGTATTGGTTCCCGTATGTGTGCCAGTCGCTACCTGCGCGCCTTTCTGGAGTTGATTCAGGATTACGAGGAAAGATTCTGATGTTGTGGCTCAGCCGGGTGTCTAAATTGCACAATGGCTTGATTATGAGGTGTTTTCTTGTGGGGTTGCATGCTGGTTCCGGGTGTTCAGGCACCCTTGTCTCAGCTGCTCAAGATGGGTGAAACGGCTAAATGCAGCGGTGTAATGCTATTAAAAAACTCTCCGTCTCATTCCGGAGACGAAGAGTTTTTGAAAATGATGAAGAGGCCGCTTAATCTTCAACCGGATTGAGAATCTCATCCATGGCCTCGGACCTGGAACAGCTGAGAGCATCGCGGCCGGTGTAATCCTTAAGGGTTGGGTCGGCTCCATTTTCCATGAGCAGGCGGGCGATGGTCCGGTTATTGTCGATGACGGCGTGCATGATAGGAGAAACGCCGTTGTCATCGCACATGTTGGGGTCTGCCTTCAGGGTAAGCAGGACGCTTACACATTTACTCTTATTATTTAAGACGGCAGAGATGAGGGGTGTAATGCCATCTTTGCAACGGTCGAAATCGAATCCGCCAGGTTGCTGGGAAAGCATGCGCAACAGCTCGTGGCGACCGTTCTCTGAGGCGTGCAGCGCTGCGCTGAAAATAACATCGCTCGCTTCAGCTGCTTCCGGTTGAGCCAGCAAACCTCTTACTGCCATCTTTTTTCCGAGAATGGCTGCTAATTCGAGTAATGAGCGGCCCTCGCTATCTACCAGGGTAAAAGGATTGTTGTGTTCCACCTGCCATTTGGCGTTCAACGCGTTATAGGCAGCAATCTCTGCGTGGTAATCTTTTTCCTGACGCAGGGTGACCCAGCTGCAGCTGCAGAAGATAAGATACACCATGCTCCACACCACATTCATGATGGACCTGCGGCGTGCAAGTGCCTGGGCGAAACTGAGCAGGCCGTTGACGATAAAGCCTGATACACAAAGTGTAAGAAGCCAGATTTCGACCTGAGAGGGTGTTTCGATACCAACGCTCACTTTCCAGGAAAGAAGGGCGATGATAATCAGCAGGAGAAGTGGGTTGATGTAATCTTTCATCTTCTTATACTCTAGCAGAAGGGAGTCAGGTTGTCCAGTACTAGTTTATGCTTTGGTCTCGTCTTTAGCTGAATCTTCGACGACTACTTCTGCTGCCTTATTTTCCTCTTTCTGCTTATTCTCTTCTGTTTCAGAAGTTTGTGCGGATTTTTCTTCCGTTTCAGGCTTCTCTGGCGAGGATATATCCGCTGTGGCGGGCGGGGCATCGGCAATTTTCGCTTCTGCGGGCTGCTTATCGGGCGTTTCCGGGGCTTTTTCCTGCTCCCCGGCCTTTTCGGCGACAGGTGCGGACTGCTTATCCATGGCCGGAGTAGCGAGCTTCAACGTTCTGGCAGGAGCCGGAGCTGCGGTTTTCAGAACCGGTTTGGTTTTGCTTGCGGGCTCGACGGGTTTCAGGACGGGTTGGGACGTAGCAGCAGCAGTTGCTGCTGCAGGGGAAGGCTCATCCGTCTTCTTTTCCTTGTTTTCTACTGGCGCAGAGGGAGTATCGGCTTTGCTTTCCTCGGGCTTCTCTGTCGGCTTCTCAGCGGGCTTGCGGCGGCCGCTGGAGATGTATGTTTCGAAGAAGGCCATGAGTAGCGCATAAATCAGGAAGAAAGCGCCCGGCACGGCGGCCAGAATCCACGGAGAGCCTTGCACCATGTACAGAGCTTCAGGCAGAGCGGGCTCTGCGCTGCGTGCCCAGAGGTGGGTGGCATAGGTGAAAAATTCGGTAATACCATACCACAGACCGAAACTGATGGCTGCCGTGATGGCCACGCGGCCTGAAGCCGAAGCGCAGACCCAGCCGGCAATAAAGATGAGCATGGTAATGGCAATCGGGACCTCGTATCCCGTGGCGCTGCTGCAGAAGCCGTTGATGAGCTCATTGTGATACAGGGCGTTCGGCAGTGCAATGCCGGGACCGCAGATGCTGTAGAGCCCCACCCCGAGCAGCAGCACGACGGAGGCTCCGAAAAGCATGTTCCAGAGAGCCTCCAGCAGGCGGGTGAAGGAAAGGATGGTAAGTACCACCACGATTGCCAGCGAGATAGTCAGATAGTTGACTCCGCAGAGCTGGTCGAGCAGTGCTGTGGTATTGATGCCGCTGCAGAACTGACCGAGAGAGATGGTGGGAGAAACTTGCAGATAGCACGCGATGGCAAGCAGCACCAGAATGCTGAATACCAGGCGGAAGAGAATTGCTAATGCTTTCATGTCCTGATTATTTTAGGCAATCACCCCCACCGCGTCAAGGCAAAATGCTTTTCCATGCCTGATTATTTCGCGGTATAACAAAATACACAACCGCCGGAGCTGTTGCTGCGGCGGTTGGTGAAAAAGCTGGTTTGCTGCGTTATCCGGGGAGAAGTTCGTTCTCTACCATCTGTTCCAGCGTCTGGCGGGAGCGGATGATACACCAGCTGTCTCCGTCCACCAGAACCTCGGCGGCCAGGGGGCGCGAGTTATAGGTGGAGGCCATGCTGGAGCCATAGGCACCGGCGCTCATTTCGGCAAGGACTTCGCCGGGCTTCACATCGGCTATGCGGCGGTTCTGTGCCTGGAAATCGCCGGATTCGCAGATGGGGCCCACGATATCGGCCACGATATCATCTCCGCTGTGTTCCTTCACCGGCCAGATTTCGTGGTATCCCTCGTACAGGGCAGGGCGGATGATGTCGTTCATGCCGGCATCAATCATCTTGAATGTCTTGGCTTCGCCCTTCTTCTCGTACACGCAGGTTGTGAGCATGGCGGCGGCATTGCCTACCAGACGGCGGCCGGGTTCCATCAGAATCCGGATGTTCAGGGATTGCAGCAGCGGGATGAGCGCATCCGCGTAGCTCTGGATGGTAATCTGCTCCGGGTGGGCAGCCCACCACTCAGGCTGGCCGGATGCCAGGCAACCATCGTAGATGATGCCGATACCACCGCCGATAGACCAGAATTCGATGCCGTACTGGTCGATGAACTTCTCCACGATGGGTTTCACCTTGACCACGGCATCCACAAAGGGCTGCACCTCGGTAAGCTGCGAGCCGATGTGCATCTGCAGGCCCTTGATTTGCAGGTTCGGCATTTCTGCGGCGATGGTGGCATACAGGGCTTCTATGCGTGTGATATCCACACCGAATTTGTTTTCGCTCGTGCCGGTGGTGATGTATTTGTGCGTGTGTGCGTCCACGTGCGGGTTCACTCGCACGGCTACGGGGGCTTTTACTCCCATTTCGCCCGCGATGCGGTTGATTTCCCGCAGTTCGTTCTCGCTCTCGCAGTTAAAGCAGTATACTTTCTGCTCCAGCGCATAGCGGATTTCGGGTTCGGTCTTGGCCACGCCTGCATAGGTGCAGAGGGTGGGGTCGCCGCCGGCGTTGATGACGCGCCAGAGCTCACCGCCGGAAACGATATCGAAGCCTGCGCCCTGCTGTGCCATGAGGTTCAGGATGGCCTTGTTCGAGCAGGCTTTCACGGCGTAGGCAATATGAGCATCAATAGACGAAAAGGCGCTGCGGAATTCGGCCAGGTCATCTGCTATGGTCTTTTTACTGTAGACAAAGACCGGCGTGCCGACAGAGGCGGCGATATCTGCCAGATTTACCCCTTCGCAGTGAAGGGAGCCATTCTTATAGGCGAATGCGTGCATGTGATTAGTCTGCGGAGTTGTTTTGCTTGAGTTTCTGAACGTGAGGCGGCAGCTCATCGGAGATGATGGTGGCGGCCCAGGAAAGGTCTCGTGAATTCTCCAGCGCCAGCTTGATGAGCACCATGATGGGCACGGCCAGCAGCATGCCGCAGGGCCCCCACACCCAGCCCCAGAAGAGTACGGCCAGAATCACCACCGAGGTCGCGATGCCGAACTGCTTGCCCAGGAAAATGGGTTCGATACCGTTGCCGATGGCAAAGTTGATGCCGATGTAACAGGCCATGATGATGGCTGCATCACCCCAGCCACCCATGAGCAGGGCCATGATGATGGGTGGAACCGCTGCCACGATGGAGCCGATGGTCGGGATATAGTTGAGCACGAAAGCCACTACACCCCAGAGGAAAGCAAAGGGAACTTCCATGAAGGAGCAGGCCCACCCGGCCAGCAGACCAGTGGTGCCGCTGGCAATGGTTTTGATGAGCAGGTAACGCTGGATGCCGCGTAGTGCCACGGTGAAATCCTCCTTGCCCTTGGTGCTGTTCGGCAGCTTGTGTACATTGCGCTTGAAAAGCTTTGCCTCACCCAGCATGAAGGTCATGAGCACCAGTACCAGTGTGCAGGTGGTCACAAAGGAGATAGCCTGCCCGGAAATGGCCTGCACCATGCCTACCAGTTGCTGCGTGTCAAACAGGTCCTGGGGCGAGGAGAAAATGGCGCGAGCCTGTTCCTCCATGCCGAAATTGCCGAGCCAGCCCATCAGTTCGTTATATTTTTCCACCATGCGGGCTGTGAAGTCGCCCTGCAGCGTGGCTTTCATATCTGCGGCCAGGTATTTGATGACGCTGGCCACCCCGAAGAGAATCCCTCCATCGGCCGCCACCGTGGCGGTCACTGCCAGCCAGTGCGGAAAACGCAGGTATTTGCTCAGCAGCTTGGTGATGGAATAACTGATGATGGCCAGGAAAACCGCCATCATGATGGGCAGCAGCACGCTCCGGGCTGCCTGCAGCCCCATGATGACGATGACAAAGGCCGCAGCCGTCAGCAGAAAGCGGGCACCTTCGCCGAAATAGGGGGCGCGTTCTTTCGGGGTGGAGTCTGGGTCGGTCATAAAAGCGCCATTATCATATACACTCGCGCGCGTCGGCGCAAGCGGAAACGTGGTCATGCCGCAAAATTATGCGTCCGGGGCGGTGTCGGGCCAGTCGTGGCGGGGATAGCGGCCTGCCAGGTCTTTTTTCATCTGCGGATATCCGTTTCGCCAGAAGGAAGACAGGTCGCTTGTTATCTGGTAAGGGCGCTGGTTGGGTGCCAGAATTTCGACCAGGCATTTTACCCTGCCTTCTGCAATGACGGGGGTATGGGGTACTCCGAAGAGCAGCTGGCATTTCAAGCCGAATACCGGGGTGCCGTCCTCCCGATACAGCAGCTTCACCTCGCGCCCGTTGGGGAGCTTGATGCTTTTTGGTGCATATTTATTCAGGCATTCTTTCTGCCAGGGGGAGAGCCATTCGCCCAGAATCGGCAGCACGGGGCGGTTCTGAATTTCTTTGTAGCTGACAGCTCCCTCGCAGAGCATGGTGATGGCCACTAAGCGGTCTTCTTCTCCGAAATCAGGCAGTTCCAGCTCGGGCATGGCCTGGCGCAGGCAGGTCAGCCGGTTTATCCACTGCAGTACGTGGCCGTCCCATCCTTCCAGCCGCAGGTTGCCACGCACCACTTGTTCAGCCAGCAGCGGTGCGGCGGCATCGGGTGCGGCATCACCTGCTTCTTTTTCGCTCAGCACCAGGTCACGGTAGAGGAGCCGGCTGTGCCGCAGAACCCGCTTGCGGGCAGGGTCGTATACGGCTATTTCATCTTCCTGTGTCGGCAAATTTTCCGGCTCCAGTCTGGTGCAGCGGCTCAGTTTCGTTTCTACCCCCTTGCCGCCTACCTCGGTTATTTCGGCAGCCAGAAAAATATCGGCATTTCTGGCTATAGAGCTGGTGGCGATGCTGCCGCTGCGGCGTTGGCAGAGCCTGGCTGTACCCGTGGCGGTGCTGTTGCGGGCGGCAACCTGGCCGGGGAAACTGCCCAGCAGACCCTGGATGATAGCTTGCTGCCTGGTCGTGAAATCCGGTTCTCCGTGTTGGCCTCGGAGCATCTGGCGGAATGCCTGCGCTACTTCCCGGGCCGCCCGGGCCATGATACCCAGTCTGCTGCACTCCTGTGGCTGATAGTTCAGTCGCTCCGCAGCCTGTACGGCCCGCCATTCTGCCTGGAAATCGGTGAAATCTGTTTCTTTTTGCAGCGAATCGGCCAGCCCCGCAGCCAGAGAGATGTCTTCCCCCTGCAGCAAGGCTGCAATGGCTGCCATTTCCGTGCTGCAGCCCAGTTCCTCGCCTGCTACCAGCAGGCGGGCCAGCACCGGGGGCAGGGGGAACTGCAGCATGCGCCTGCCTGTGGCGGTGATACCCAGCGGCGTGGCGGCACCCAGTTCTTCCAGCAGTTGCCAGGCTCGTTGGGTTTCGGCTTCGGTCGGGGCATCCGGCCAGGGGAACCGGCGGATGTCTGCCAGTCCGTGGCATCCCCAGGCCAGAAGATTAAGGAAGGCCTGTGATATGTCTGCCCGGTGCACTTCCGGTGCGGGGAAGGGGGCTCGGCGGCGGTGTTCCGCTTCGCTCCACAGGCGAATGCACCGCCCTGGCCCCAGTCGCCCGGCGCGACCCGCGCGCTGCTCTGCCTGTGCCTGTGATACGGGCACCACATGCAGGGTGGAAATGCCGCGCAGCGGATCCCAGCGGGCTTCGCGCGCTGTGCCGCTGTCCACCACAGAGCGCACCCCTTCAATGGTGAGGGAGGTTTCTGCAATGTTGGTGGAAACAATCACTCTCGGTCTTTCCCCCCGTTCTACGGCGCGCGACTGAGCGTCGGGAGAGAGCTGGCTGTGCAGTGCAAAGACATCCCGGCCGCTCATCCAGCCCACTTGTTCCAGAATCTCTACCGTGCGGCGGATTTCGTAGGCCCCTGGCAGAAATACCAGTATATCGCCGCAATCCGGCTGCTCCACCAGCCGGCGCACTGCGGTGGCGCACTGTTCCCATACCGGTGGCTGCTGCACGTAGCCGAACTTGTTGCGCACCGGCACCGGGGGCAGGTAACTCACCTCCACCGGGTAGAGCCGCCCTTCTGCCCGCAGCACGGTGGCCTGTGGCAGGTACCCCTGCAGCTTGTCCAGCTCCAGCGTGGCAGACATGACGAATACCCCGATATCCGGCCTGGCACCGCGCTGCAGTTCCAGCACCCTTGCCAGACACAGGTCGCCGCTCAGGCGGCGTTCGTGCACTTCATCGAAAATGACTGCGGAGACCCCGCGCAGCTCCGGGTCCTCAGTAAGCCTGCGCTCCAGAATACCATCTGTTACAAAAAGGATGCGTGTGGCGGTGCTCCGCTGTGAATCGAATCGCACGGTGTAGCCCACTTCCTGCCCCAGACGGCAGGGAAACTGCCTGGCTACATAGCCCGCCAGAAGTCGCGCGGCCAGTCGCCGCGGCTGCACCACGATGATGGTGCCGCGCTCTCCCCAGCCGGCCTCCAGCAGCATACCCGGCACCCGGGTCGACTTGCCGCTGCCTGTCGGGGCACTCAGCAGTACGCAGAATCCCGGCTTTTCTACTGCCTTCATGATTTCTCCGCGTATCTGGTCTATGGGTAACATCCGGGGAGGATTGTACACTCCCTCTGCTGACTAGTCAAGATTCTACGTGCATTGCCCGGCGCAGCCGGCGCGAAATCAAATGTACTGAGAGCTGCAGGGTAATTTCAGAATACATGCGGGAAAATGTGAATTAGGGGCTTGCGGATGCGTGCTGTTTGTGGTATATAAGGAGAGTTACCTATGCCCAGAATTGCGCTCATCAGTGATATTCACGCAAACCTGCACGCGCTTTACGCCGTTATGGCGGATTACCAGTGTGAGCAGTGTGATAGTGTTGTGTGTATTGGTGATGTGGTGGGGTATAACGCTTATCCTCAGGAGTGTGTGAATGAAATCCGCGCCATCGGCTGTCCGGTGGTGAAGGGAAACCACGATGAGGAAGTGGTGAACCTGGAGAACACCCGTATGAACCCGCTCGCCCGCCAGGCCATGGAGTGGACCCGCTCCCGGCTGGATGAAGCCAGCCTCAACTGGCTGCGCCGTTTACCGCTGCAGCGCATTGAGCGGTCGCAGTTCGCCTTTGTTCATTCGTGTCTGGACCAGCCTCAGGCCTGGAACTACATCATGAATGCGAATGATGCCACCACCAGCTTCCAGCGGCAGTTCCTGCCGCTCTGTTTCCATGGGCACACGCACCAGCCCAAGGTGTTCACCTGGGATGGCCGCCACTCGGTGGAGCGTACCGAATACTGGCAGCAGCTCCGGGCTGAGGGGCAGACCGTAATCCCATTGGAAATGGGACTGAAATATTTCATCAATGTGGGTTCCGTAGGGCAGCCGCGCGATGGTGACCCCCGCGCCTGCTACGCCATCTTTGATTCTGATGCCCGCACGGTGACTCTCCGCCGTGTGGAATACGATGTGGTGGGCGCCCAGCAGGCAGTGCTGGCTGTCGGCTTGCCTGCGTATCTGGCAGATCGCCTTGGCACAGGTCAGTAATCAAACCTCTCTGCAAAACGCTTACTACTTTATATTTCATGTCCATCATTCGTAACTCTCTTCCTGCAGTCGTTCTCTTTCTGGTGGGTTCTCTGCTGGCGTGGTATCTGGTGCCGATAGAACTCGAACAGATGCGTTGGGAGGTGCCGGGTATGCCCTCCACCTATCCCATCGAGCAGCTGTGTCGCCCCATCTTTCTCGGGCTGCTCTGCTATCTTCCCTTTATCGGGGCCGTGTTTTATGCCGGTATGGGCACAATGGACCGCTACATGTCGCGCAACTTCATCTCGTACTTCCTCATGTGTACGATGATTATGCTGCTCATCTACATTCTGGCGGACTTTACCGACAACATGGAGCGTTTCCGCACGCGTTTTGACAACCCGCTGCTGCAGGCATTGTTCTTCTATGGCACTCAGCTGCCCATGTTCCTGTACCAGATTCTGCCATATACGCTGCTGATGGGTACCCTCTGGTGCCTGAGCAAGCTCTGCGGCGGTTCTGAAATCACCGGTATGCTGCAGTCCGGCCGTTCTCTGCTCCGCGTGTGCATGCCTGTTTTCCTGCTGGGGACCCTGGTGGCACTGGGCTATGGTATCTGCGGTTTCCACTGGGCGCCGAATGGTTCCATGTACCGTGAAATGGTGCTCAAGCGGAACAAGAATGCTGACGGCTCGGCCAAATCCATCGTGTACCGGAGCGATGCCACGTCGCGCATCTGGCGCATCGACCGCCCTGCCTTCATCACAGACCTCAGCCAGCCGATGCGCGGTGTGAATATTGACCAGTTTGATTCGGAGGTACGCGGCAAGCTGGTCAGGCAATACCGAGCCGAGCGCGCAGACTGGAATAAGCAGGACTCCACCTGGACCCTGACCAATGTCTATGTGCGCGAGATGGCCGCCCCCGGCGCACGCCCCAAGGACGATACCTTTGCCGAGACCCTTACCCTGGCCTTCGTGGAAAAACCCTACCAGATTGTGAGCCCCGGTCTCGGGGGGCGCATCGATGCGCTGGGCACTTCGGCCTTGTATGAATATATAGCCTCCGGAGCCGGTTCCCGGGAAGACCGCCGCAAGAAGCGCACTGAGTGGCACGTGCGCATTGCCCGTGTGTTCTCGTGCCTGGTGCTGGTGCTGCTGGCCATTCCCAGCGCGGTGACTTTCCAGCGTCGCGGCACGATGAAGGGCATCGGTATCGCAGTGCTGCTGGCGGCGCTCATGTTGTTCTTCTATCGCGTATTCCCCGCTCTGGGCGAGGCTGGCATGATGCAGGCCTGGCTTAGTGCGTGGCTGCCGAATTTCCTCTATATCGGCATCGCCATCTACCTGTTCCGCAAGAATCTGGCACACCGCTCCTTCAAGGAATGGTGGAACGCCAAGCTCAACGGCGAGCCCTGATAACTGCTTTTCATGCGTTTACCCAAGGGAATCATCTTCGATTTTGATGGCGTGCTCGTTGATACCGAGTGGGCCATCTACCAGTCCTGGGTGCAGCTTTACGCACGCGAGGGCCAGGAGATTTCCATTGCCACCTATGCCCCTTGCCTTGGGGCCGGCTATTCGCACTGGGACCCTGCTGCGCATCTCGAGAAACTCACCGGCAAGTCCTACGACTGGGAGATTGAGACGCCAGCCCGCCAGGCCGTGCTCGAAGCCGACCTGGAGCGCAGCGGCCTTATGGACGGGGCGGCAGAGCTGCTGGACTGGTGTGCAGAGCAGGGCATTCCTCTCACGGTGGCCTCCTCTTCCTCCCGTCGCTGGGTGCAGGGTTGGCTCGAAAAACTGGGTATCTATCACCGTTTTGCCGGTGTTTTCACCCGTACCGATGGCTACCCGGTCAAGCCGGACCCCGCGTTGTTCGAGGCCGCTCAGCAGTGCATGGGCCTGGCAAAGGAACAATGCCTCATCATCGAGGACTCTGAAAATGGCACCATTGCTGCTCAGAATGCCGCCATTCCCTGCGTGGCCATTCCCAACCGCATGACCGAAAGCAGCGACTTTTCCCGCGCTGCCCACCGTTGCGCCTCTTTGCGCGGGCTTCTGCAGTTGCTGAAGTCAGCTCGCTAAATGTACACTTATCAGTGCTTTGTGCCGGGTAGATAAAAAAATAGCAAAAAAATACAATTTTTGGCTTGCAATCTGCCCGGTTCTGGTGTAAACTTTCCCCGCACCCCGTCCAAGACGGGCTTGCAGAATGGCTCGGTAGCTCAGTTGGTAGAGCAGCGGATTGAAAATCCGCGTGTCGGCGGTTCGATCCCGTCCCGAGCCATTTTTTTTGTGCCCTGG
>JAZRBC010000131.1:0-5129 GCA_045634905.1 Akkermansia sp. | reverse complement strand
GTGGTCGGTGCGGTTCATCTTCTGCGGGCTGCGCAGGCGCTGCAGACGGCTCCGGAGTCTGGCCAGTTTGTCTTTCATGAGGGGAACAGGCACGGCGGCCGTGGGTGCCACAGCCGCCGTGCGTAAATGTATTATGACTTGAGCATTAAATTAATCCACGTAGCGCTTCACGATGAGGGAAGCGTTGTGGCCGCCGAAGCCGAAAGAGTTGCTCAGCGCCACATCCACGGTCATGCTGCGGCCCACGTTCGGGCACACATCCAGGTCGCATTCGGGATCCTGGTTGAACACGTTGATGGTGGGGGGCACGAAGTTGTCCTGAATGGCTTTCACGCAGGCCAGCAGCTCAATGGCACCGGCAGCACCCAGAAGGTGACCGGTCATGGACTTGGTGGAGCTCACCACGAGGCCGTTCTTGGCGTAGTCGCCGAAGGAAGCCTTGATGGCCTTGGTCTCGCAGATATCACCCAGCGGGGTGGAGGTACCGTGCGTGTTGATGTACTGGATGTCGGTGGGCTTCAGTCCGGCGTGCTTCATGGCCATATCCATGCAGCGGGCAGCACCTTCGCCTTCCGGCATGGGGGAGGTCAGGTGGTAGGCATCGGCGCTCAGACCATAGCCCACAAGCTCGGCCAGAATCCTGGCACCGCGAGCCTTGGCGTGCTCCAGCGTTTCCAGAATGATGATACCGGCACCTTCGGCCATCACGAAACCGTCGCGGTCCACATCGTACGGACGGGAAGCGGTGGTGGGATCGTCGTTGCGGGTGGAAAGTGCCTTCATGTTGGCGAAACCGGCAATGCCCACGGGCAGAATGGCGGCTTCGGCACCGCCCACAATCATCACGTCGGCATCACCGAACTTCATGATGCGCCAGGCTTCGCCGATGCAGTGGTTGGCGGTGGCGCAGGCGGTGGAAATGCTCATGTTCGGGCCGCCGAAACCATACTCGATACTCACCATACCGGAGGCCATGTTGGTAATCATGTACGGAATACAGAAGGGGCTCACGCGGCGGGGACCGGAGTTGATGAGGGCTGCGCAGCCGTCACCGTGGATACCCAGACCACCAATGCCGGAGCCGATCATCACGCCCACGCGGGTCTTGTCTACGCTTTCGGGGTCGAGCTGGGCGTTTTCCAGAGCTTCGGCCACAGCGCCCATGGTAAGCTGCTCAAAGCGGTCGCAGCGGCGCACGGACTTGGGATCCTTCTTGAAGAAAGGAGCAGGGTCGTAGCCACGCACTTCACCGGCAATGTGGATGTTCAGCGCACTATCGTCAATGCTTTCAATTTTGCCGATACCGGAGCGGCCATTCTTCATGCCTTCCCACGTCTCCTCGACACTATTGCCGAGGGGGGTAAGGGCACCCATACCTGTAATTACTATGCGACGGTCAGTCATAATGCTTGAGTACAAGTTACCTGATAGGTGGAGTTAAGTCAAGCATAAAAGGCTGAATTTTGATAAGGCTGCAATTTTATTGACTTCCGGGGCTTTCCGGGGATATAATGACGGTTGGTGGATGAGCTTATCATATCCAGCCTGAGTTTTCACGAGTGGGTGACGCTGCTGACGGCTCTGGGTATTTTTGTGCTGCTGCTGGTTACCCGGCTGCAGGCCGAGGTGGTGTTTCTCGGGGGTATGGCGGTGCTGCTGGTCACTGGGGTGCTGGATGCACGAGAGGCGCTGGCGGGGTTCAGCTCCAGCTCGGTGATCGTGGTGGCGCTGCTTTTTGTGGTGGTGGCGGGGCTGGTGCATACCGGAGTGCTGCACTGGGTGGAGAAGCATGTGCTGGGGAGGCCGAAGACCTACCGGCAGGCGCTCATCCGGCTCATGCTGCCCGTGGCTGGAATGGCTTCTATTCTGGGCAATACTACGGTGACCACCATGTTTATTCACGTGGTGAAGCTGTGGTCCCGCCGCCTGAGAGTGGCTCCCAGCCGGCTGCTGATTCCGCTGAGCTATGCGGCCGGACTCGGCGGGGTGTGCACGCTTATCGGCAGTGCGCCGAATCTGATTATTTCAGGGTTGTACACGCAGGAAACCGGTATAGCACTGAGCATTTTCACCCCCACACTGGCAGGTGTGTTCTGTCTGGCAGTGGGGCTGGTGAGTATGCAGGTGCTGCAGCGCTGGCTGCCGGAACGCAAGCCCTCTCGCCGGGTATTCGGCCCGGGGGCAGGCATGCTGCACCGCCACAAGGCCTATGTGAGTTTCGGCAGCCGGCTGATTGGCAGGCGTCTGGCCGAAACCGGGTTGGAGGCGCAGCTGAATATCCACTTGCGCGGGGTGCAGCGCCGCGGGGAGGAGCTGCTGGCGGAACCCGGGCAGGTGAAACTGCGCGTGGGCGATACCCTGCTGCTGGAGAGCGACAGCAGCACCCCGCCTGATTTAGGGCCGGATGTGCACTATGTGACCCGCCGCCACAAATCCCCCGTGGGCTGGCGCACAGCGGCTTCGGGGCTCATTATGCTGGGGATGATGGTGCTGAGCACGCTGGGGGTGCTCACTCTGCTGCAGGCGGCCTTTCTGGCGGCGGCGGCCACTCTCATCTGCCGGTGCTGCACGGTGCAGCAGGCGAATGCCTGCATCAACTGGAATGTGCTCATGGTGTTTGCCGGTTCCATCTGCCTGGGCACGGCCATGGATAAGACCGGCGTGGCGGCGGATGTAGCGAATCTGCTGCTCGGCTGCGTGGGTACCCAGCCGGTGGTCATGCTAGCCGCGGTGTGTACAGTGGCTCTGTTTATCACCGAATTCATCGGCAATGCGGCGGCAGCGGCTATTTTCTTCCCCATTGCCTACCGCAGTGCGCTGGCAGTGGGGGCAGACCCACTCAGCTTCTGCGTGGCGCTCATGATAGCGGTTTCCTGCTGCTTTGCCACCCCCATCGGCTCGCCCCGCCACATGCTCATCTACGGTCCGGGCGGCTACCATTTTGCCGACTTCCTGCGAGTCGGCCTCCCCATGGACCTCATCATCCTCGCGGCAGATATCTTCGTTGTCTCCCTCCTCTTCCCCTTGGTGTGAAAACTGGGCATGTATGCTGAATGCATTGCCACCGAACGAGGCGTGGGCTATGCGTTCCAGCCGTCGAATCCCTCCCTGTCTGTCCTAAAACCCCGCAAGTTAAATACTTACGGGGTTTTTCGTTATACATTCGTGAAGAAAAAACCCGCCCATGGGTAAGAAACCATGGGCGGGTTCAAAATACCGGGCTTAGTGAGAATGCATCACTTACGGCGGCGGCGTGCAGCCAGGGCAGCCAGGGCCAGCAGGCTCAGCGTGGCAGTAGCCGGCTCGGGGATTACATCAGCCTTACCGAAGGTGCCGGAAAGCACCACATTGTATGAGCCGGATTTCGAGCCTTCCACAAGCTCATACTTCATACTATTAAATGTATACTCGGTAATATCCTTGCCGGCCATGTGCTTGGCCCAGGAGGGCAGACCTTCGTCTTCGGAGGTAATGAGCAGTCTGGTCTGACCGAGCATGGCGCTCAACTCAGCCTCGGTGAAGAACGTCACATTCTGCAGCAACGTAAACGAGAAGCTAAGCGAATCATCAGTATTGACCAATGCACCCAGCGTGTCCAGCGTTGTGCCACCAAATGCCAGAGTAATCACAGCATTTTCGCCGAGCGTGAAGCTATGGCCGTCCATATTCACGCTGGAATACACGTTGGCATCCCAACCGCTCACGCCAACTGACGCCACGATCTCGAAATCACCCACGGAGAACAGCATCTCGCCATCGCCCAGCACCAGGTCACCCGTGAATACCTGCAGCCCCGGGGAATTACCCACCACCAGCTTGCCGCTGTTCAAGGTAATGGCAGAGAAGGTGCCACTGCCCTGCACCGTGCCACCGCTCACCGTGATGGTACTGGAGCTGGAGATGGTACCGTCCTTGTTAACCAGGGTGGATCCAGATTCCACCTTCAGCGAATCTGTGCTATACGAGGCATCCGCCACCGTCAGCTTGGAACCATTGCTCACCGTGGTATCGCCGGAAACCGTAGCCGTCATTTCCTTCACCATGAGGTTCGAGTTATCCAGAGAAACGGATTTGGCGCTCAGCTCCGCCTCCTTGGAGGCGTTCTCCTCCGTTGCGCCAATCAGCACCACATTGGAGCCTCTGGTCACACGGAACTCACCAACCGAGTTCTTGCCGCTCAGACCACGCAGGTACATGGTGGCAGAGTCAACCGTTGTGGTGTTCTCTACCTTGAGAGCCGCGTCTCTGGTGGACACTACATAGGAATCACCGGAAATCTCCAGATCCTCAGCCATGATATCCACACCGCGACCAGCAATGATAGTCTCGCCGAGCACGTCCATATCCTTGGCGCGCATGCGGATTGTCTGGCGGGAAATCACCATCGAGGTTCTTGTATCACCTGTTTCATTGCCGTCGGAATCGACATAGTGGAGCTTGTCGAAGACAAGGGAATCGCCCATGACATCGTAGGTGCCCATCTCATCATCCGAGTCCGAATAGCCCATGAAAGTGACATTGCCGCCGGCCAGCACATCAACACCCTTGAACGAAATATTGGGAGAAGTGAAGCGGATGTTATTCCGCTGCAGCTGGGCAAACTCGGGGAACCATTCGGCAAGCGTAGCGTTGATATCCTGGTCTGAGCTATCGCCATTGGCAACGATATAATCGATAACGCCCGAGGCACCACCGTGGCTGCCTGCACTACCCTGGAAGGAGGTAAGAACAGAGCCCGATGCGGTTACAACAGCCGAGTTCACAACGTTGAGCGACTCGTGGTTCTCGTCTTCAATGTCGGTCACGATATTGTCATTACTGTCCTTGTTGTCGTCGCCGCCGCCGTTGCCATCATCTTCGCCGTCGCCTTCTTCTTCATCATTGATAACCGACAAGACAATGCCAGTAGTGCCTGCAACAGCAATACCGATACCGAGGCCCAAAGCCTTCCATTTAGCCGTTTTGATCGATTTGTAAGCCTTGATAGCGCCACCCACAACCGCGGCTGTGCCACCTACAACACCGGCAATTTCCAAAACTTCGCCAGCAGTAATGCCACTATCGCCACCACCGTCGCCGCCGCTGTCGCCTGCGTCGCCGCTGTCACCGCTGTCACCGCTGTCACCACT
>JAZRBC010000130.1:0-23839 GCA_045634905.1 Akkermansia sp. | reverse complement strand
CGACTTCTGGGTGGGCAGCCTCATCCTCTATGTGACCACCAGCCTCAACCTCATTTTCTTCAACTGGGTCTGGGGCACTAAGAAGGGCATGGATGAACTGCGCGACGGCTCCGCTATGCCCATTCCTGCGGCAGCGACCTTCATCATCCGCTGGATTGCCCCGGTCATCATGTTCACCATCTTTGCTGCATGGCTCTATCAGGAGCTCTTCATCACACGCAGCCCGTATGTGGCCAACATCGTGGAAGGCCGCATCGGTGCCATCCTGCCGCTGGTGTGGGCTGTGGGTATCACGATATTCTTCTGTATCGTGGCAGCAACCTCCCGCCGTTTCAACAAATAATCTTCACCATCTCTCCCATATTATAACGTGAGCACTACAACTAAAACAGAAAACTGGAACACCAGTCTCGGTGTCATGCTGGCTGTAGCCGGCAGCGCCATCGGATTCGGTAATTTCCTGCGCTTCCCCGGCCTGGCCGCCCAGTACGGCGGTGGCGCATTCATGATTGCCTACTTCACCGCTTTCCTGCTGCTGGGAATCCCCCTGAGCTGGGTAGAGTGGGCCATCGGCCGCAAGGGTGGTTCGCTGGGCGGCCACTCCACAGCCAGCATCTTCTACCTCATCAGCGGCAAATCCCGCTGGAAGTACCTGGGCATCGCCGGCGTGGTCTCCACCATCGGCATCGCCATGTACTACATCCCGCTTGAAAGCTGGACCATCGGCTACGCCTGGCACACCGCCATGGGCGACCTGCAGCTGAACACCGCCGAAGAATACGGCAATTTCTTCGCGCAGTACGTGGGGCTCACCGGAGATGGTTCACTCTTCACCAGCGGTGGCTCGCAGCTCATTTTCTTTGCGCTGGCCATTCTGGTGAACATGTACGTGATTTTCCGCGGTGTGAGCAAGGGCATTGAAACCTTCTGCAAATGGAGCATGCCCGTGCTCCTCATCACCGCTCTTATCATTCTGGTGCGAGTGCTCACCCTGGGCACACCGGATGCCGCCCACCCCGACCGCAGCGTAAGCCAGGGTCTGGGCTACATGTGGAACCCCACCAAGACCATGCTCGTGGTGGAAGGCAAGGAGGTGAACATGGTTCCCGCCGCAGCCACCCCTGAGTTGAAAGAATCCATGGTGCAGCAGATTCAGGCCGCCAACCCCGGCAAGAAGGTGGAAGAGAAGCACATCTCCCTCACCGAGGGTCTGCTGAACCCTGAAATGTGGCTCACCGCCGCCGGGCAGGTCTTCTTCTCGCTTTCCATCGGCTTCGGCACCGTATGCTCCTACGCCAGCTACGTGCGCCGCCGTAAGGATATTGCCCTCAGTTCACTCACCGCCAATGCCGCCAATGAAGCCATCGAGGTGGGTGTGGCCGGTATGATGATTATTCCCGCGGCCGTCGCCTTCCTCGGCGTGGTGGCAGCCGCCGGCTGCGGCACCTTCGGTCTGGGCTTCAACGTGCTGCCCCAGGTGTTCCACTGCATGCCCGGTGGCCAGATTTTCGGCACACTGTTCTTCGTGCTGCTCTTCATCGGCGCGGTGACCAGCGCCATCTCCATGCTGCAGCCCTCTGTAGCTTTCCTGGAGGAGTTCTGGAATCTCCGTCGCGTGCAGAGTGTGGCGCTCGTGGCCTTCCTTGTCACCATCGGCACCTTGCTCGTAGGCTGGTATACTGACGGCCTTATGGCTCTGGACACCATGGACTTCTGCTTCGGCACCATGTTCCTGTACCTCACCTGCTTCCTCTTCTTCACCGTCTTCAATATCGTGTGGGGAACGAAGAACGGTATCGAAGAGCTTAACATCGGTTCATCCATGAGAATCCCGAGTGGTCTCTGCTTCATCATCCGCTGGATTACCCCGGGTATTCTCCTCACCATCTTCGTATCCTGGCTTTTCCAGAATATCTTCATCAAGCAGAGCCCCCAGGTGGTCAACCTCATCAACTGCGAGCCCGGCGCCATCATCCCCGTGCTCTGGGTTGTCCTGGTTTCCGCCTTCTTCTGCGTTGTTATCTACACCTCCCGCAACTTCCACAAACACATCGACCCCGACAAATTTAACGATTAACCCCAAAATCTACGATTATGACTATCGCTGGTATCATCACTATGTTGCTCTCCATCGGCATCGTATGGACTCTCTTCATCGCTTGCTGCGTGCGTCTTGTCAAGGCTGATAAGGCCGACAAGCAGAACGACTAAACACCTATTCTATGCGCAAGATTCGCCAGAGCGCGCTGATGGGACTGCTGTTCTGCAGCAGTCTCACCTACACAGCCTGCTCCACCAACAAACTGGTATATCCGGGCAGCCGCATGGAAATGCCGGATGCCGCCTGCGGATACCCGGAGCAGCTTATCAGCATTCCCGCCGAAGACGGCACCCAGCTGCGCGGCTGGTTCTTCAACCGCGGTGCCAACACCCCGCTGGTTGCCATGTATGGCGGCAACGCCATGAACGTGGGGCAGTTTGCCAACCTGGCCGCCTCTGACCCGACCCGCTCCTATCTTCTCATGAACTATCGCGGCTACGGTGGCAGCACCGGCACCCCGGATGAGAAGAAGCTGGTGGCCGACGCCAGGCTCAGCATCCGCTACGCCCGCAACTGCATGGGCAACCCCTCTGCTCAGTTGTACCTGGTCGGGTTCAGCCTGGGCAGCGGCGTGGCCACCCAGCTGGCCACTACGGAATCCCCCGCCGGGCTCATCCTCGTATGTCCCTTCGATTCCATGACCACGGTAGCCTGCAATGTGGTGCCCTTCTTCCCGCGACTGCTGCCGCTGGATACGTGGCAGAACGTGAAATACGCCCCGCGGGTCACCTGCCCGGTCACCATCATGCGTGCCAACTTCGATGATGTGATTCCTGCCGACAGCACGGAAAAACTCATCCGCGCCTTCCGCACGCCTCCCGTCATCCGCAACTACCCGGCCAACCATAACAATATCTTCTCTGCCGTCGGTTTCAGCAATGACCTCCTGCAGTCCATGCCGGTTACCGATGGCTGCCAGTTCGATTTCTAACCAAATCGAGCCCGGCATCCGAAAAGCATTCCGCCACCAACCGGCGGAATGCTTTTTGCTTGCCCCTCACCCAGAAACATGCTAAAAAGCAACCGGAACCATGTTTCAACGCCTGCTTACCCTTCTGCTCGCCCTGTTCCTCATCTCGCCCCAGCCGGCCACGGCCTTCTGGGATGATGTTATCTTCGACTCTCCCTCACACTCTGCAACACGTACCGCCGATGCGGAACCGCCCGCCTGGGTCGAACCCGTCGAGACTTTCCTCAACAAAGCCCTCGATTGGGTGTTCGATCTCATCGAGCGCCCCCTTAAAGCAATCATTCAATATATTGCCGACCTTGTCGTCCGCCTCTGGTCAGAGTATGTAGTGCATGAGGCACTGTTTCCTACCCCTCCGAAGCCGGAAGCCGTCATTCTCATCACGTCCAACAATCTAAAAATCAAAGATTCCTCGGTGTACTGTCACCTTCGCCAACACGGTGCCAGCTTCAACCGCATGTACCGCACCGCCACGAATAAGGAATCTATCAGGCAATCCCTGCTCAGCGGCCGGTATCCCTGGCGAAAGGAGGAATCTCCAGCCACCACGCTCGATGCCATCATGCAACAAGGCGGCTACCGCACCTATATCAGCCCCGAAACAGGTGACTACACACCCATTTCACGCTTCATCAAGGAGCACTCCGGCAACCGACTCTTCATCTATACTGAGGTAGCCGGGGAATCCGAACTCAGCGAGCTAATGGCAGACTTGAAGGAATCCGGTTACCAGGCGGAGGAGACCTTGATTCTGTTCACGCTTGCCGGCGAAAACACTTCCGGCCTGAAAGAAAGCGAAATTCGAGTATCCTTCATCGCCTGCTTGCCGGGCACCATATCCCCCTGCAGCGCAGAGGCGCCCCTCAGTCTGACAGACATCAGTCGCACCGTAGCGGCCATCTGCAGGCTGGAAGTGCCGGACGGTGCACTACCCGACAGCGAGGAACACCTGCCCGACCTGCTGTGGCAGGAAGAGCAGGGCCGGGATGAAATCGTCGTCCAGGACAGCGGAACAGGGCATTTTGCCCTCATCTGCGGAAATTACAAATACATCTCCCCCACAGACCAGGGAGAACAGCTATACAGCCTCGCAGAAGACCCCGCGGAGCAACACAACCTTGCCACTCCGGCACCGAATGCCACGCGGAAGCTCCGCCAGCGCCTGCAGGAACTCACAGCCGAGGCGAAAAGCCATTGAGCATCTGTTTTTCTGCTTGCCATGCGCGCGGATTTCTACTAGATTAGTAGGCATGAAGCGCCGATACACATTCTACCTGCTGCTTTCACTTGCCTGTGCAGTTGCCCAGCCGGCATCAGCATTCTGGAGTTTTGGCAATGATGAGAAGAAAGACAAGGAACCGAAAAAGGAAGAAACCGGAACCTGGTCGAAACTCGTGAGTGATGCCAAAGGCAAGCTGAAAGAGTTTGAGGAAGACCTGGGCAATGCAGAAACACCGACCTGGGATGGCCTGAAGGAAAGCGCCGGCGAAGCCATGAACCAGTTTGCCAAGGATGGCAAGGGCTTCGACATCATGAAACGGGCCCGGAAGAAAGTATCCCGCAAAATCGAACACATCTCGGCAGATGAAGACTCTGCCCTTACCGGACGCTTCTACGATTTGAAACAACCCGTGGACGGCAAATCCGCCCCGCTGCGCCGTGAAGCCGTGGTCAGCTTCATCCGCGATTTCATGGCGAAAGACTGGGACCGCAGCATGCTGGAGAAATACTACTCACCCAAGGTGAAGCTGGTGGCCCCCTATTTCTACCTGCCGCGCTGCAAGGCTGCCTATGCACCCGAAGCCTTCGAATGCAACAAGGGCGAACAGGCGCGACAGGTGGCACCGCAGGACTGGGTCGTGGTCTATAGTGGTCAGGTCGTGGCTCCGGAATCGGGCACCTACCGGTTCGCCGGTATGGGCGATGATGCCCTGGTGGTCCGCTTCAACAAGGAAATTGTGTTGGAATCCGGCTGGAGCATCCCCTCGCGCAATGATATGACCCTGGGCACCAGGGGGCACTACCAGAGCGAAATCACCAGCGAAAAGAAAGGCCACGCCCTCTACCAGTACAAGGAAACGCCGCACTGGAATCGCCAGCTGGGCGGCATTGCCACCGGCTCCACCTTCACCGTACAGAAGGGAAAGACCTACCCCATTGATATCCTCATCTCCGAAATTCCCGGCAACGAATTCGGCTTCTGCCTGCTGATTGAAAAGATAGAGCAGGAGAAAGCTCCGCACGGGCGTTTTGCACCGGATAAATCCCCCACCCTCGCCCTGTTCCGCACAAATGACACCACGCCGGACCTGGAGGAAATCGAGGAGCGCCTGACAGAAAACGGTAAGAACTACACCGTGCGCCTGCCGCTGGAAGCCCCTCCCTTCGCCAAGGATTCCCCCATCTGGGTAGCCAGACCGGCTCGCCCGGTCGAGAAGCGCGGTTTCGTGGAACGGGCTGCCGCCTCCATGAGCGACGAAGATACCGCCATGGGCCGCCGTGTGAAAGACATCGAAAAAGACAAAAAGAACAAGCCCGGAAAGAAAGAAAGGAAATGAAGCGGCAGAAACTTTTCACCGCCCTGCTGGCGCTCTGTCTCCTCCCGTGTGCCTATGGTGAGGCCGGGAAGCCCGCGGCCCCACGCGCCATCCTTCTTTTCATGGCGGATGACCTGGGCTACAATGACACCACAGCCTGCGGCAGCGGCGGCGGGGTACCCTGCCCCAATGTGCAGCGACTGGCCGACCAGGGGCTGCTGTTCACCGATGCGCACAGCACCAACTCCGTATGTACCCCCTCGCGCTACTCGCTGCTCACAGGGCAGTATGCCTGGCGCCAGCGCGGCACCGGCATTCTGCCGGGCGATGCCGCTCTCATCATTCCCACGCCGGATAAAGCCGCCACCCTGGGCACCCTCATGCAGCAGGCCGGCTACCGCACCGCCGCCATCGGCAAATGGCATCTCGGTCTCGGCCGCGGCGGGGTGGACTGGAACAAGCCCATTTCCCCCTCACCGGCAGATATAGGCTTTGACTACTCCTTCATCATGGCCGCCACGGGCGACCGCGTGCCCTGCGTCTATGTGGAGAATGGCCGCGTGCGCAACCTCGACCCGCAGGACCCCATCCGCGTGAACTACCGCGGCAAAGTATACCCCGGGGAGAAAACCGCGGCCACTCACCCGGAATTACTCAAACCCTGGGGGCGCCCCAGCGACAAGCAGCACGCCTGCACCATCATCGACGGCATCTCCCGTATCGGTCACATGAGCGGCGGCTCCGCCGCTCTCTGGAAAGACCAGGACATAGCCGATGATATCACCAAGGCCGGCGAGGATTTCATCGCCCGCTCTGCGGGCAAGCCCATCTTCCTGTACTTCTGCACCAATGATATCCACGTGCCGCGCGACCCGCATGCCCGCTTCCGCGGCAAGAGCCACCTGGGCATCCGCGGAGATGTCACCCTGCAGATGGATGATTCCCTGGGGCGCCTCATAACGGCCCTCGAGAAAAACGGATACAAGCCGGAAGAAACCCTCATCATCTTCACCAGCGACAACGGCCCCGTCATTGCAGACGGCTATGAGGACGGTGCCCGCGAAGCCTGCGCCGGCCACCAGCCGGCAGCTCCATGGCGCGGCGGCAAGTACAGTTTCTTCGAAGGCGGCACCCGCGTTCCCTTCATCGTTTCCTGGCCCGGCACCATTGCCCCCGGCACCAATGCCGCCCTCATGTGCCAGATGGATATAGGCCGCACACTGGCCGGGCTCTGCGGCATCGAAGTCCCGGAAGGCTCCATGCGCGACAGCCAGAACCACCTGCCCGCCCTGCTGGGGCGCAGTGACCGGGGGCGCAGCGAGCTGGTGACCCAGGCCTTCGAAGGCCCCCGCTATGCCCTGCGCAGCGGTCAGTTCAAATATATACCCGACTTCGGGCGTGGCCGCGCCGACCGCCAGGGGCGCGGCGAACAACTCTACGACCTGCGCACCGACCCCGCAGAGCAGCACAACCTGGCACCGAAGAAGCCGGAAAAGACGGCAGAACTCCGCGCCCGCCTCAGCGAGCTCACCCAGGATGCCGCGCACTGACCATAGCGGCATCCTTTCCCACCCCTGTACAATGTAAAAGCGGCAGCCCTGCACAGGCTGCCGCTGAAATGTTGTAAATCAGGCCGCGTATTCTTACACCTCGAACAGGTGGGTGACAGAGGCGTTGTGGTGAATGTTCGCAATGGCCTGAGCAAAGAGCGGAGCAATGCTCACAGTATCCACGCGCTCGCCATAAGCCATAGGCACGGAGTCGGAGGTGAGCAGGCACTCGATGGAGCTGTTCGCCAGACGCTGGCGGGCCGTATCGGTAAGCACGCCGTGGGACACGCCGGCAAAGATGCGGGCAGCACCATGCTCCTTCAGAATCTTGGCAGCAGCGCAGAGGGTGCCGCCGGATTCAGTCATGTCGTCCACCATGAGCACGTCCTTGCCCTTCACATCACCGATGACGGCGTGGGCATCCACCTCAGTAGCGGAAATACGCTGCTTGGCCACGATGGCGAGGTCGGTGCCGAGGATGTTGGCATAGCTCTTGGCGTTCTTCACACCGCCGATGTCGGGGGAAACCACCACGAGATTATTCATATCCTTCACATAGTTGGCCTTCAGGTGCTTGATAAGCACAGGCACGCTGTGCAGGTGATCCACGGGAATCTCGAAGAAGCCCTGAATCTGAGCAGCGTGCAGATCCATGGTGAGCACGCGGTTCACACCGGCAGCGGTGAGAAGGTTAGCCACCAGCTTGGAGGTGATGGGCACTCTGGGCTTGTCCTTGCGGTCCTGGCGGGCATAGCCGTAGAAGGGCATCACAGCGGTGATGCGGCTGGCGCTGGCGCGACGCACGGCATCCACCATAACCAGCAGCTCCATGAGATTGTGGTTCGTGGGCGGGCAGGTCGGCTGGATAATGAAGGCATCTGCGCCACGGATGGATTCCTTGATCTGAACGAAGCTTTCGCCGTCCGGGAAAGTATTGACAGTTGCGTCGCACAGGGGAAGGCCCATGACTTTGGCAATGTCCTTAGCTAACTGGGGATGAGCGGTACCGCTGATGATTTTCATGTATGAATGAGGTGTGTGAGCGACTATTCTTGACATTTTCGCAAAAATTGCAATACTAAATGCGCGCCGAAGTGCATTTTTTTTCATCTTGAGCATGTCAGAGCACCAAAAATCACCATTTTGCACCTTATCAACCGCCGGCTGGACAGGATTCTCGCTGTATATGCTGCTGGTTATCTGGATAATCGGATTCTACCCGGGCTTCATCGGCGGGAACCAGAGTGCCGCCACCTGGCTTCCCTACACCTGGAACCCGGAGAATGACTACGAACATGGCTGGATGGTGCCGCTGCTCTCCTGCTATATGTTCGTGCACGCCTGCTCCGGCCTGCGGGGGCAACAGGCTGCCGGCAGCCTGCACGGGCTCTGGGCTGCGGCCCTGGGAGCCCTGCTCTGCGTGCTGGCGGTGCGTACCCAGCAGGGACGCGTGGCCATAGGTGCGGTGCCCTTCCTGCTTACCGGTGCCGTGTGGTGCTACTGGGGATTCCACTTTGCCCTGCGCTGCGCTTTTCCCTTTTTCTTTCTCTGGCTAAGCATTCCGCTGCCGGGATTTCAGCAGGCAACGGTGGGCATGCAGCTGCTGGCCACCCAGGCTGCCCACTGGGGTGCCGCGCTCTGCGGGGTCCAGACCATCGTGGAAGGCACCAACATCTCCTCCGCCTCCGGTCTGTGGGATACCTACAGCGTAGCCGGCGGATGCTCCGGCATGCGCTCCCTCATGGCTCTCATCATGGTATCTACAGCCTGGGGATATCTGGCAGATAAACTGGCAATCTGGAAACGCATTCTCCTGGCGCTCAGCGCCATTCCCTTATCCATCGTGGCCAATGCATTCCGCGTTGCAAGCATTTTCATCTGTGCAGAATACATCAACCCGGCCTTTGCCTCCAAAACCTGGCATGACTGGTCCGGCCTGTTGTTCTTTTTCCCGGCCAGTCTGCTGGGGCTGATGCTGCTGCATGGTCTGCTGGCGGGCGAAGTACCGTTTCTGAAGCGCCGCCGCACCGTGATACGACGCACCAACGCCCCCGCCGCAGGAAAGGAGGGCTCGGTATGACGAAGCACACCCTCCGGGCTCTGCTGCCGCCGGTGGTGCTCGCGTTCATCCTGAGCGGCGTTCACCTCCTGCCGAAACATGAGGAGCTGATGGAATCGAGCATCTCACCCGAGCTTCCCCTGGGCTACGACCTGCCGGGCTGGAGGGGCACCAAAATTCAGGAAAGCGAAAAGGAGCGCACCGTGCTGGCGGCAGATACCCGGTTCAGCAAAGCTCTTTACACGCAGCCGAAGCGTGTGCCGTGGGCACAAGCCACCCCACCTGTTGAAATCTCCATTGTCTACTCCGGCAATGACATGAACGCTTCCATTCACCGTCCGGAACGCTGTCTCCCGGCCCAGGGGCACGTGAATCTTCAGGTGAAAAGTGAGGAAATCACCCTGAGCGATGGCCGCAAACTCAAGCTCAGCAAAATCGACTCTCAGGTTCCCATGCCGGGAGACAAGCGCGGAGTATTCCACTTCATTCACTACTATGTATTCATAGGGCACGGCACGATTCACCACAACCACCTGGGCCGCACCATGCAGGACATGTACGACCGCGTGGCCAAGGGCTATGTGCAGCGCTGGGCCTACTTCCAGGCCGGAACCCACTGGGCACCGGAACTCGGTATTTCAGAAGAAACAGCAGACCGCCTCATCCGCGAACTGATTTCCGAACTGCTCCCGAACCAGATTAACTGGCAGGAAATGTAGCCCCCGCCATGCTGTAAAAGCTGAGCTGCAAGTCATATTTTTAACTTGCCAGCAGGGGGGGCTCAGGGGTAGAATATCCGCACGTATGGCGGAACTGGATATACAGGCACAACTGGCGGAAGCAAAGAAGCGCAAATGGGACGACCGCACGCTGGCGCAACGGGCGGCAGACATGGCGCAGGAGCTTCTGCTCGCCTCATTGAAGGCTATCCGTTCCGATGAGCGCACCCTCATTTCTGCGCTGGCCCGGCTCGTGGCGGACAAGAAGAATCTGAGCTTTGTCCAGGACCTCTGCGGCAATGTCTTCCACGTGACTGACCCCGCCGAGCAGGCAGAGAACCTGCGCCGGCTGATTGCCGCCCACGGGGGAGTTCCCGCTATTTTCAGCACTGTGGGCAAGCTGCGTTTCAAGGCTGCTGCCATGGCCGCCCGCAGCATGCAGAGCACCGCCATTGCAGAAGTACAGCGCATTTTCCGCTCCACATTCGGAGAGCTCACCCTGCCTACCCTGGCAGACAAGGTTGCCAGGCGCGTGAAGGAATGCAGCAAGGACGGCGCGATACTGGCGCTCAACCCGCTGGTGCCGGAGGTATACGGCCAGAAGAGTGCGGATAAGTACTTCAAGCATCTGGAATCCATTCTCACCAGGCAGGCCGGGGTAGGCATCGTCATCCAGCCCTGGCGTCTCTGCCCGGGGCTCAACCCCTATTCACCGGAAGCCGGAGCCAAGGCGCTGGCGGAGAAGCTGCGTCCGCTGCTCAAGCTTTCAATACAAGGGAATTCCCCACGCCCGGTGCTGGTTGAATCCGGACTTTCGCCGACCATGAACATCGTGGCGGAGGCATTCCGACTGGCCATGGCCGGCAGCAGCATGCACAAGGTGGATGCCGCCCTCGAAATTCCGGCATACCTGAAACAGAGCCCGGCGCTGCTGCGTGAAATGACCGAATGGGCCACCGCCCGCACCGCCAAGGGGGCAGCCCCGCTCAAGGTTCTGCTCGTGAAAGGCAGCCATCTCGACGCAGAGCAGGAAAACACCTACAACTACGGCACAGCAAATGAGGTCTGCCGCAGCAAGGCAGAAACGGAAGTACGCTTCAAGCAGCTCATTGCCACAGCTGTTGCCACCAGGGAGAAGGTGCTCACCCCGCTTGTCGGCACCCACAATCTCTTCGACATTGCTTATGCCCTGCTCTGCTGGGGGCGCGCAGGCCGCAGCGCCGCGCCGGAGTTCTGCTTCATTTCCGGCCTGGCAAATCACGTGGGCCGCGTGCTCTGCAAAGGCGGGGCAAAGGTGATTCTGGCCACCGGAGTCACGACCGAAAGCGGCGAAGCTGGCTTTGAATCCTACCTGCTCCGGCTGGTGCAGGAACTCTCCCGGCCGGATGGCATTCTGGCAGCCGGTGGTGAGCTGGAGCCCAACTCCATGGGCTGGGGGCGCATGCGCCAGCATTTCCTGGCCTCACTCAGTGGCCGCGAAGAACAAAACCGCGAGCCCCACAGCTCCGGCAGTGAATACACCTTCACCCGGCTCAGCGGCATTACCGACCGGGTGCGCATGGATGCCCTGCACCGCGCAGTCGAGGAGGAAATGGAACGCCCGCAGACTCCGCTGCCGCTGGTGGTGGACGGACAGGTCACAGAAACACCGCTGCTGTGCATTTCCCGCTCGCTCGCAGCACCGGGCATGGAGGACTACCGCTACACTTCTGCAGATTTCAGCACCATCAGCCGGGTCATAGAGACAGCGGCCAATGTAGCCGTGCAGATGCCCCCCACGCAGGAAGAGCGGCGTATTCACCTGCTGCAGGCCGCCCGCCTGCTGGAAAAACACAGCACCGAATTCATCACTCTGCTCGTGCGCGATGCCGGATTCACGCTGGAGGAAGCCGACCAGGAACTGACCAATGCTCAGGACTGCTGCCGCTTCTACGAGAGGAGCGCCGTGCAGGAAGGCCTGATGGACGGCACTCTGCCCACCCCGCTGGGAGTCATCACGGTGGCACCGGGCCGGGTGCATCCGCTGGAGGAGGCCGTAGGCGGCATTGCCGCTGCGTGGGTCATGGGCAACGCCGTCATCTACAAACCCTCTGCGCATACCGTGCTTCTGGCCACGCGGCTCACCGCGCTTCTTCACGAAGCCGGTTTTGAATCCCCCCGGTTGCAGATGCTGCCCTGCCTGGATAACCAGATTGCCCGCAAACTGCTCACCAGCGACCGCGTGAACGGTCTCATTTACCACGGCAGCGTGAAACACACCAATGACATGGTGGCAGCAGCAGGCGATCGCCCCGTACTGGGCGGCACCGGTGGCACCAGCAGTATCTACATTTCCTCTCAAGGCGACTGGGGGCTCGCCATACGCGATCTCTGCAGGGCGCTGTTCTCACGCGCCGGGCAGGACCCGGCTCTGCCTCACCTGCTGCTGGTACATGCGGAGGTATACGATAACCAGCACTTCATGAATGCGCTGCGAGATGCCGTGACCAGCATCACCGCCCAGCCCGGCTCGGTGGATGGCGCCCAGATGGGACCGCTTACCCGCCCGCTGGATGCAGACCAGCACCAACTCCTCACCCAGCTGCAGCAGAACGAGAGCTGGCTCGTGCAACCCGCTACCGCCGAAATCGGCTCCCAGGTATGGACCCCCGGTGTGCGACTCGGGGTGCAGCCCGGCAGCGCCTTTGCCCGCGCGGCTCACAATGTCCCTGTGCTGGGCGTCATCCGCGTAGAAAGCACGGAAGAAGCCGGCCGCATCCAACGCCGGATGGCCCAGGAACGCAGCGCCGGCATCTACTCCCGCGACCAGCAGGAAACCGAGCTGTGGTGCAAGCTGACTGCCGCCAGCCAGGTGAGCATCAACTGCTGCCCGCAGCACCGCCCCGGCATTCTGCCCCGCCCCGGCTGGCAGAACACCACCCCCATGCTCGGCGGCAGTAATTTCCTCACCGCGCTCTGCCAGTGGCAGGAAATGGCCCGCCCGCAGCACCGGGGTACCCAGCGCAATCTCGCCTTCATTCCCTGGGAATCACTCTCCCCCAAACCCGGCCCGGATGACACCACCCGACTCTCCTCCGCCGCAGACTCCATCGGTTACTGGTGGGAAAACGAGTTCGGCACCTCCCGGGTGCTCAACGAAAGCCCCGCCCAATGCACCACGCTGAGCTACCGGCCGCTGCCGCTCTGCATCCGCGCAGAAAAAGCCACCAGCGATATTGATCTGGCCATCGCGCTCATGGCCGGGCTGAAAGCCGGCTGCGACATCCAGCTGAGCACGGCCAGCATGCGCCCGTGGATGCCGAGGGCACTCGAACCGCTCGGGGTCATCATCTCGGTGGAAAGCCGCGATGAATTTGAGGGGCGTTTCCCCTCTCTGGCAACAACCGGGGTCTATGTCCGCGATACGGCAGCCACCATCAACACCCTGCAGCGCGCCGCGCACTGCCGCCTGGGGCTCTGCGCCGAGCCTGTGCTGGCCAACGGGCGACTGGAACTGCTGCATTGCCTGCGCGAAGTCATCACCACCCGACGTACGACCAACGGAAAGTGATTTTATGTTCCCCCACGCCATCAGCATCGATGGCTGCACCATCACCCCTGCTACTCTGCCCGACTGGGGCCGGGGAAGCTCCGGGCTCCGGGCTGATTTAGCAGCTTTTCTGGCTGAATGCTGGAACGACCAGCCCACGGTGGCTCTGCAGACCAGCGGCTCCACCGGAAAACCCAAAATCATGCAGGCCACCAAGGCTGCCATGGCCGCCAGTGCCATGGCCTCCTGCCGCGCCTTTGATTTGCAGGCGGGGGCTTCTGCCCTGCTCTGCCTGCCGCTGCAATACATTGCGGGCAAGATGATGGTGGTGCGGGCCCTGGCAGGCGGGCTGAATCTCATCACCACCGACCCATCATCCACCCCCCTGACAAAGCTTACCGGCTCAATAGATTTTGCCCCCATGGTCCCCATGCAGGTAGCGACCACGCTGGCACTGCCGGACGGCGCTGAACAGCTGGCCCGTGTTCGCACCCTGCTATTGGGCGGAGGTTTTGTTGACCCCGCTCTGGAAGACCAGCTGCAGACTCTTCCCTGCCGGGTATTCACTTCATACGGCATGACGGAAACCCTCTCCCACATAGCACTCCGCGCCGCAAACGGTCCGCAACGCAGCAACTGGTACATGCCGCTGCCCGGGGTATCACTCTCGCTGTCTCAGGCCGGCACCCTGCAGATTACAGCACCTTACCTGCACATCCACCACCTGGAAACAAATGACCTGGCCGAAATCGGGGCCGATGCTTCTTTCCGCATTCTGGGCAGGGTGGATGCCGTCATCAACTCAGGCGGCATCAAGATTCAGGCAGAGGAGCTCGAGCGCACACTCCACCGCCTTACAGGGCTTCAGGTCCTGGCGCTTCCGCTGCCACATCCCGTGCTCGGGCAGTGCGTGGCACTGCTCTGGGAAGGCTCTGCCGCTGCTGAAAGCGCCTTACATGCGGCATGCGACACACTGCCGAAATACCACCGTCCCCACCTGCTGAAACGGGTGATACTCCCCCGCACCGTAAGTGGTAAGATAGCACGCAGCCAGGCCAGGGAACTCCTGCCCGGTTAAATTCCCCAGCGGGTCCAGTGGTACACAAACCGCAGGATTCCGCCTGCACCATACCAGGCACCATGGCAAATACTGCGCAGCGTAAAGTATAAAGGCTTTGCCAGCAGCAGTACCATGGCAACCACCGTACTGCGCGCGCGGGATTCAGAGGTGATTTCAAAATACTCCCGGCCAAAGAAAAGAATAAGCTGGTACACCGCTGTGAGGATGACGAGCAGCAGCCCGGTAAGCACCACCGGCGGCTCACTTCCATATACCCAGCTGGCCAGACCAGCCCCCGCGCAGGCGCCCAGGGTAAAAAGACACCCCAGCTGCCAGCGGTATAACTGAGGCTCCCAGAAATAAAGAACGACTGCAGCGGTGATAAAATAGCCGAATGGCCCCGCCAGCAGCACCCAGACCGGTGCCAGAGGGGTCACCACTACCATGGCTGCCCCGCAGCACACCATACCAACTGCAAGCAGGGTCAGCATGGCCGGGGTCGTCAGCGCATGCTCCAGCAGATACGCAGCGGTCAGTGCGGCCAGCATCCCGAGCGGAGCGGCATACCAGTGCACAAGCAGCCAGTCTGCTATACCAGACGCACCGGACGCGCCGGCGCTCACACCGGCCAGCGCTACACCGGCTGCACAGCCCAGATGAACAAGTGGAGAGTCGGGGGAGTTCATATCGCAGGCATTCTAGCAGATTAAACTCAGCAATACAAGAGCAGAACGGCCCCGGTGCCTTGCAGCACCGGGGCGCGTACTGAAACAACCTAGAAAGGTTTCAGGGTAGAAAGATCAGGCCTTGGCGGCGCGAACCTTCTTGATGATGGAAGCCACGGTCTCGGAGGGCTGGGCACCATTGGCGATCCACTTGTCCACGCTCTCAAGGTTCAGCGTGTAGTTCTCACCCTCGGCCATGGGGTTGTAAGTACCCACCTGCTCGATGAAATCACCATCGCGGCGAGCGCGGCTGTCAACGACAACGATCTTGTAGAAAGGACGGTCCTTGGACCCCTGACGGTTAAGACGGATTGCTACCATATCTAAAAATGTATAATTTCGGTTGTTTCTCGCCCGCGTGGTGCCGTGATACATAGCACACTGACCGCATGGCGGTGCGGAAATGTACCACAGGGCAACCAGCGTGTCAAGCATAAAGGCAGATTTTTCCTCACAAAAGTTCTGATACAGGCAGAAAGCAGGCTTTACTCTGCATCGGGAACTGGTAAAATGAGAGGCATGAGACTCCTTCTGCCTCTTTTCTCCACCCTGCTGCTGAGCTCCTGCCTTGGGCTGGGGGCTCTGAAAATGCAACAGTTCGAGCGCTCCCAGCGTGCCGTCGGAATCCAGAGCCGGGTCAATACTCAGGAACTGGGGCAGCGCATCTGGCAGAATGAATGCGCAGGCAGTGTGCAGGGGCTCGTCTCCTGGAATGCGGGTGAGGCCTTCCCTTCACTGGGTATCGGGCATTTCATCTGGTACCCCGCCGGCGTTCAGGAAGCATTCGATGAAAGCTTCCCTTCCTTTGTGCAATTTGCCCGGGCCAGGGGCGTGCAGGTACCGGCCATGTTCGACGGCCCGGCCCCCTGGCCGGACAAGGCGGCATTTCAGGCAGACCGCAGCGGCACCGCAGATGCCATGCGCCGCTGGCTGGCAGCCCATGTAGAGCTTCAGACCCAGTTCATCATGCTCCGCTCCCGCATGGCCCTGCAGCGCATGATGCAGCACAGCAGCCAGCCAAAGGCCATCCGGCAGCGCTACGCCGCTCTGGCCGGTACCACCCAGGGCATGTATTGCCTGGTGGATTACGTCAATTTCAAAGGAGAAGGCACCAAACCCACCGAACGATACAAGGGCGAAGGCTGGGGACTCCTGCAGGTACTGGAGGAAATGAAAGGCTTCCCCACCGGCCGTGCAGCAACAGCCGAATTCTCCCGGGCCGCGGCGGCAGTACTGACCCGGCGCGTGCAGAATGCCCCTGCAGCCCGCGGCGAGCAGCGCTGGCTGGCTGGCTGGCTCAACCGCTGCAAGACCTACCGCTGATTCACTTCTTCTTACGGGCGCTCAGCCAGTTGAGCAGAGCCACCGTAAAAAGCAGGATACACAGCCCGGTGCTCAGCACCCGCTGTGCCAGGATTAAATCATCCTGGGCGATGTACCAATGCACCCCACCCAGCACGGCCAGCCCTGCTAACAGGGAGAGAATGGCTACCTTATTTGCCTGCCACATAGATATAAAGACAATTCACCCGCCGGAGGTATCACCAACCGGCGGGTGAGATAAAGGATTCTTAGTAGTTCACCGCTTCAATGCGGAAGTAGGCCTGTGCGTGGTCGCACACCGGGCAGATGGCGGGAGCCTTCTTGCCAATCTGGATGTGGCCGCAATTACCGCACTGCCAGATGACATCGCCATCGCGGGAGAACACGATACCTTCCTCGATATTGGCCAGCAGCTTGCGGTAGCGCTCCTCGTGGTGCTTCTCCACGGCGGCCACGCCGTCGAACAGAACAGCCAGCTCCTCAAAACCTTCCTCGCGGGCTTCCTTGGCGAAGGTGTAGTACATGTCGGTCCACTCGTAGTTCTCACCCTCTGCAGCATCCTTCAGATTCTGCATGGTGGAGGGGATGCCACCGTCGTGCAGAGCCTTGAACCAGAGCTTGGCGTGCTCCTTCTCATTGCGGGCGGTCTCTTCGAAAAGCTCGGAAATCTGCACATAGCCATCCTTCTTGGCCTTGGAGGCGTAGTACTGGTACTTGGTGTAGGCCTGAGCCTCGCCGGCAAAGGCGATAGCCAGGTTCTTGGCGGTCTTGGTTCCTTCCAGATTCATATCAGTTGTCGCGTTAAGGTTAATCGTACTGCCATGAGAGACAGCATCCGTACACTACCACAGGATTCAGCTCAAGTAAACCTAATTTTTCGGCACATGACGCACGCGATTTCCTTACGCGCGCGCAAGCACGAAAAAAGCTTGCCTTTCCGCTGCATCTCTGATACCGTATGTCGCGTATGAAGAAACGCCTTACAATTCTTGGTCTGGGGGCCGGCATGCTTGCGGTCCTTTCTTCCTGCCATAATACACGCTACGCAGACACGCTCGGCTACGAGGAAGCCACACCTATGAGCGAAGTGGGTATCGGCGACGGCGAGCTGCCGCCCTGGGTGCTGGAAGGTGATGACTCTTACCAGATTCCCGCAGGCGACCGCACCCCCGAAGTGGCGGATCGCAACCATTTTGCCACACCCGAGCCGGGTGAATCCATGGCCGTTTCCAATGGCATCACCAGCCAGAACCAGCCGGCTCTGGCTCACGATGACACCGTGGTGGACTCCCACGTGGGCGATGATTTCGACCCCTACGCCATGCCGGAAACCACAACCCCGACCGGCACCAGCGCAGCCACCACCACCCCTGGCAAAAAGCCCCAGCCGATTGCTTCCAACACCAAGCCCGGCAAGTCTTCCACCGGCGGCAAGAAGCAGCAGAAGAAGAAAATCAAGAAGGTTACCGAGCCCACCCTGGTGGTTTACAAGGTGCGTCCCGGCGACAATCTGTATGAAATCGCCAAGCGAAGCAACACCACCATCGCCCAGATTCGCAAGGACTCCGGTATCAAGGGTGACCTGATTCACCCCGGCGATATCATCAAGGTGCGCTTCACGCCCAAGGGCTACAAGGCCGACAAGAAGAAGGCCACTCCCACCACTACCACTTACGTGGTGAAGAAGGGTGACATGCTTTCCAAGGTGGCTGCCCACCACGGCGTGAGCCTCGCGGCCCTGCTCAAGGCGAACAACATGACCATGGCCCAGGCCAACAAGGTTCGCCCCGGCACCAAACTCACCATTCCCGGCAAGACTTCCACGGTCTCCAAAAAGACCAGCAAGAAGAAGAACCGCCGCTAACCGCAGCGCCTGCATCACGCCCGGCACATGACCGCTCTCCGCTCCATCAGCCTGCCTGTCCTCGCCTCTTCCGCACTGGTGCTCTGCTCCTGTGTCATCAAAGACGGCAGGCTGGATTTCACCTGGTGGAAAGATGCCGCAGCACCGGTCATGGAGGACGACGTGGTCATTGAATCGGGCGGCGGATACTACCGCAGCACCCCGGCCCCGGAGCGGGTTCCGCTTGCCTCCATTCCCAGGGAGGAGCCGGAGCAGCCCGCACCCGCGCGACCGGTGCCGCCGCCCCCCGCAGAACACAGCACCCCGGGGCACTACGTTGTGCAGCCGGGCGATACGCTCTCCAGCATCGCCCGGCGCTACCGCACCAGCGTCAATGCCCTGGTGACGGCCAACAAAATGGCCAGCGCCAATGTGCCGCTGAGAGTCAACCAGAGCCTGCGCATCCCGACCGGAACCTCCGCTGTGGCTGCCGCTGCTCCTGCAGCCACACCGAAACCCAGGCCGACCACGCCCCCGGTGGCTGCCAGACCGGCACCTGCCCCCGCTGGCAACAGCAGCATCTACACCGTCAAAGCCGGCGACACCCTTTACCGCATCTCCCGCCAGTATGGCGTGAACCCCGCCGCCCTCATGCGGGCAAACGGGCTCACCCCGACCACCGCAAACACCATCCGCGTAGGCAGCACCCTGCGCATACCAGCCACGAACTGACAATGAAACGCATTTTCCTCACCACCACCGCAGCCCTGCTCGTGGCTGCCTGTTCGCAGAATAATAAATTCTATACCCCGGGCACCGGCGCTCAGCCCATGCAGCCCATCGTGCCGGTGCAGCTGCCCAACCCGCTTGATCTGCCCGGCAAAGACCAGCCCGGCTATGTGAATCCCTACCCCGCCGGCACCCACGAGCACTTTGCCGCCCAGCCGGCCTACCCGCTCACCCTCGAGCACTGGGCAAATGATGCCCTCCTGCACCAGGTGACCCGGGCCAACTCCAAACTGGTAGTCTGCATCCCGCAGCAGCGCGCCCGCCTCTATGTAAACGGCAAGGTGGCGCTCGACTGGGCCGTTTCCACCGGCACCAATGGACACGAAACCCCCACCGGCGTTTTCCGTGTGATTGAGAAGAATGAAGACCACAAGTCCAGCCGCTACGGTAAGTTTGTAGATGCCAACGGTAAAGTGACCAACAGCAATGCCGACCTGGCCCACGGCCTGCCCGAAGGCCAGACCTTCGAAGGTGCCGGCATGCCCTACTGGCACCGCTTCACGCCCGATGGCGTGGGCCTGCACACCGGCAAGGTGGTAGCCGGCAAGCGTCTTTCTCACGGCTGCATCCGCACCCAGAACCACGTGGCAAAAAAATTCTTCCAGCACTCGGTGCTTCAGCTGCCGGTCTATATCACCCGCGCTGTGGAGGACTACAACCGCGGAGGTTTCGTGAAACCCATCGATGTGAAGTACCGCCCGAAGCCCGGCAACGACTACACCGACAACATCGCCCCCACACAAATCAAGATTGTGCCGGCCAACTCGCCGGAGGCCCACTTCCAGGCCTGATTCCAACATTATTCACGATGCCCTGCCCCACCGGGCAGGGCATTTTTGCACCCGACACACATGCCGACATTCCGCACTCTGCGCTGCGCCAACGCACAACTCTACACTGGAGCCGCCCTGCTGGTACTGGGAGCCGCCATCTATGTACTCTGCTGCAAGGATACCCTCTGGCAGCAGATAACGGCTGTGCTGACCGCAGTCATAACCCCGATATGGGCCGCGCACTATGCCGTGCTGCGCTACACGATTGATGCCACCGGGGTCACCCGTCGCAGCTTGTGCGGCACTACTACCCTGCGGTGGGATTCCCTTACTGCCGCCACTCTGCGTGAAACCCAGGCCCAGGGCACGGAAAGCTGCAGCATTGACCTGCAGGCCGGTGAGCAAAACATGACACTGAGCTCTGAATTGCTGCCACTGGATGATGTGAAGGAACTGGCCGCAGAGCTGCGCCAGCTGGGCATATTACACTGATTTCCAGCTCAACAGTTAAATTTTTTCTGAAAAAAGTCTTTCCAAACGAAGACTTTTTGGTATAATGCGCGCGTCTGACCACGGCTGCAGCCGCACAGGCCGACGCCGGGGCAACCCAGACAAGCCCATTACACATATGTCTGATTACACAACACGAGTGCTGGAACAGGTGCGCGCCAAGAACGCGCATGAACCCGAGTTCCTCCAGGCTGTACAGGAGGTTATTTCCACCATTGAACCTGTACTTTCCGCCAATAAGAAGTACGAAGACAACTGCATTCTCGAGCGTATCGTCGAGCCGGAGCGCACCATCATCTTCCGCGTGCCGTGGCAGGACGATGCCGGCAAATACCACGTGAACCGCGGCTACCGCGTTCAGTTCAACAGCGCCATCGGCCCGTACAAGGGCGGTCTGCGCTTCCACCCCTCTGTAAACCTGGGTATCCTCAAGTTCCTCGGTTTCGAGCAGATTTTCAAGAACTCCCTCACCACCCTGCCCATGGGCGGTGGCAAGGGCGGCGCCGACTTCGACCCCAAGGGCAAGAGCGATGCCGAAGTAATGCGCTTCTGCCAGAGCTTCATGACCGAGCTCTGCCGCCACATCGGCGCTGATACCGACGTACCCGCCGGCGACATCGGCGTGGGTGCCCGCGAAATCGGCTACTTCTACGGCCAGTACAAGCGCCTGCGCAATGAGTTCACCGGTGTGCTCACCGGCAAGAACCTGAACTGGGGCGGCTCCCTCATCCGCCCGGAAGCCACCGGCTACGGCACCGTCTACTTCGCCCAGAACATGCTCGCCACCCGCAACGACGACCTGCAGGGCAAGGTATGCGTGGTCTCCGGTTCCGGCAACGTGGCCCAGTACCTCGTGGAGAAGCTCAACCAGCTGGGCGCCAAGGTGGTCACCATGTCTGACTCCAACGGCTACATCTACGACCCCGAGGGCATCAACGCTGAGAAGCTTGCCTGGATTATGGAGCTCAAGAACGTGCGCCGCGGCCGCATCAAGGAATACGCCGATGCCTTCAAGAGCGCCCAGTACTTTGAAGGTCAGCGCCCCTGGAGCGTGCCCTGCGACTGTGCATTCCCCTGCGCCACGCAGAACGAAATCAACGGCGCCGAAGCAGCCACCCTCATCAAGAACGGCTGCATGCTCGTGGCCGAAGGTGCCAACATGCCCACCGACCTCGAGGGTATCAATAACTACCTGGCCGCCAAGATTCTCTACGGTCCGGCCAAGGCAGCAAACGCCGGCGGCGTGGCTACCTCCGGTCTCGAGATGAGCCAGAACAGCATGCGCCTGAGCTGGAGCCGTGAGGAAGTGGATGCCAAGCTCTTCAGCATCATGAAGAACATCCACGAGAACGCCTACAACCACGCCCGCGAGTTCTCCAAGGACTGCACGGATACCTTCACCAACTATGTGGCCGGTGCCAACATCGCCGGCTTCGTGAAGGTAGCAGATTCCATGATTGCCCAGGGTCTGGTGTAATTCATCCCCCATTTTCACCGCCGCAGCACGGGAAAACCGGCTGCGGCGGTGCTTTTCTGCACGGTCATTCTGTTTTCCGCTTGCTATTGCTACCTGATATGCTAGAATACAGTATGGTCATGCAACATATGAACCGGATACTTTCCATTTTACTCGCACTGGTGCTGCTGTTGGGGCTCAACGGCTGCCAGGAGCAGCTGCAGCAGAACGCACGCACCCCCAAGTACGTGTACCACAAGGGCTTCACCCCGAAAAAGCTGCGCAGCGGCAAAGTCACCATTCCCTACAAAGCACCGGCCCGCATCAAGCGAGCCATCGCCGCCGGTAACAAGATTGTCGGTAAGCCCTACCGCATGGGTGGCGGCCACGGCAAACACGTGGACTCCGCCTATGACTGCTCCGGCTCGGTCGCCTTTGTGCTGCGCGAAGCAGGCATGCTTAAGAAAGGAGCCTTCCCCTCCTCCCGCGACTTCCTGAAATGGGGTCACCCCGGTTTCGGCAAGTGGCTCACCTGCTACACCAAGCGCGGTCATGTCTTCCTGGTCATCGCAGGCATGCGCTTCGACACCACGGGCACCAGCCGCGGTGTAGGCCCCCGGTGGTACACCGAATCCCGCCCCTGCGGCGGCTTCTATGTGCGCCATATCCCAGGCTACTAACCCATCTTCCCCGGCTACCCTTCCTGTATAACAAACCACATTATCCTTAAAGATGAACGAATTAAACGAACTCAACCACGGCACCCAGCGTATTGACTCCATCATGCAATACTGGGGGCTGGATAATCACGACCTCGTCAGCGTCTCCACCGAGCAGCTCACCCACAAGCAGGTGCAGAAAGCCCGCCAGGGTCGCGAGCTCACCCTCAAGATGATGCAGAAGGTCGCACGCGCCCTGAACGTGGCCATCTGGTACCGCCTGGACGACGAAGCCAGGGAAACCTACTACGAATACATCCACCGCGACCTCTTCACCTACGCCAAGGGCTTCGACCCGGACTGGTTAGACCCGAACCAAAAGTAAATTACGAAGTAAGAATTACGAGTTACGAAGTATAATATCGGCAGCATTCTACTCAGACCCCGGCACAATTCGGCCGAGCTAACATCGTAATTCGTAAATCCTAAATCGTAAATCCCGCATGCCTCTTTCCGTCACAGAGCTGGTCTGCCGCCTCAAGCACACCGTAGAGGTGAACGTGGGTGAGCAGAGCGTGGTAGGAGAAATAGGCTCCTGCAAAGCCGCCAGCAGCGGACACATCTATTTCACCCTCAAGGACGCGCACTGCCAGCTACAGTGCGCGCTCTATGCTTTCCGCGCACGCAGCATGCGGCTGCGGCTGCGCGAAGGCATGCAGGTAGAACTCTGCGGCAAGGCCACCGTGTGGGAAGGCCGCGGCTCTCTGCAATTCATCGTAGATTCCGTAAAGGAAGCCGGGGTGGGCACCCTGCAGCAGCAATTCGAGGCCCTGAAAGCCCGCCTGGCAGCCGAAGGGCTTTTCGATACCGCCCGCAAGCGCCCCATCCCCCGCTTTCCGCAAAGCGTGGCCCTGGTCACCAGCGCCACAGGTGCCGTCATCCAGGACATGCGCCACCGGCTGGAGCAGCGCGCCCCGTGGATTCGCACCTACCTCTACCCCGTTCAAGTGCAGGGCAAAGGTGCCGAACTGGGCATAGCCCATGCGCTGGAGCAACTGGGCAACCCCACCCGCAGCGGCCTGCCGCAGGTGGACTACATCGTCATTGCCCGCGGTGGCGGCAGTCTGGAAGACCTCTGGTGCTTCAACGAGGAAGTTCTGGCCAGAGCCATCGCCGCCTGCCCCATCCCCGTCGTCTCTGCGGTGGGACATGAGACAGACTTCACCATAGCAGACT
>JAZRBC010000129.1:0-37581 GCA_045634905.1 Akkermansia sp. | reverse complement strand
TCCGAACCCGGAAGTGAAACATCAGCACGTCGATGGTAGTCGGACGACAGGTCCCGCGAGAGTAGATAGCTGCCAGGGTAAACAAAGCCCGCAGAACGAAAGTTCTGCGGGCTTTTCCGTCTGCAGGCAAAGCCTGCAGATATCGACCGAACGAAGTGAGGATTTCGACCGGCCGTTGGCCGGATTTCGACCAGCCGAAGGCTGGATTTCGTTCCCAATGGAGCAGGCGCAAAATACAGAGCCATTCATAGGGAAGCAAGAGCCCCGCGCCCTGTCCCTTGCTATCATGCAGGACTGAAGTCCTGCGCTCCGATAGCTCGGTTTGATTCTGTTCACGTAACATAGTTTTAGCTTGAGCCGGGCACATTGATTTGCTAAACTGCCCTGTGAAGTGAATTTCGTGTGCATAAATCATGCCTGTATCATCGCTTTGTTAAATGAACCCTGTTGTTTCGTGTTATGAATAGCTCGTTTTCCTATGCACTTTCCTTGTTTGCGCTGAGCGGTCTGGTTGTGTATCAGTCTTCGGCGGAGGTGTTGCCTGCTCCTGTGGTGGGGATGCCGCAGTATTATTACCAGATGGATGAGGAGTTTGAGCTGACGGTAGATTTCCCGGTGCCTATGGTCAAGGCTGATGCGGTGGGTAAGCCTGCGCAGCCCGGGGTAGTGAAGGTGAGCCATGCTGATGATATGGAACTGGTGTGGGTGAGTGAGTCCCGTCTGCGGGTGAAACCGAAGAAGCTGCTGCCTGCGCTTGAGGTTTTTCAGGTTGAGGTGCTTCCGGGTACAAAGGGCCTGAAGGGAGAGCCTATTCCCACGGTGGTGAAAAAAACTGGCACCACGCGGTCTTTCTATGGCTATTCTACCGAAAGATGCGCAAATGGCGATGTGTTTCTGCGAGCGGATAACGAGAGGTATGCCCCCATCGTGGCAGATCGTGTGAATCGCCTGTATTTTACATTGAACGGTAAGCAGCACCCGGTGAAGGTTCGCCCTGCAACGGTGGCTGATGCGCTGGAGAATTGGACGGAGTTCAAGGCTCTGACCTATCACAGAGTGACAGATGACGACCGTGCCGAGGCCGCAAGTCTACCCCCCGACGAAGAGATTCCGAATACCTGGGTGCTGGAGTTACCCGGTGCTGCCGTGGAGCAGCCGATACAGGTAGAGATGCCGGAAACGAGCTGGGATGAGAAGGAAGAGGCTTTTGTCAGCTCTGTCATCAGTTATCTGCAGCCTTGCGAGTGGAAGCAGACGGTGAGAAATACCTATAAATCACCCGGGCTGTACGAACTGGAACTCATGCTGGATATGCCCGCTTCGGCTACCACGGCGGAAGCGCTTATCAAGCAGTTCCGCTGGGAACTCTGCCCGGTAGACGAGGAAACGGAGGCTGCTTATCAGCCCATGGAGTGGCGCGATGGCGCGTTGCGTGCTCAGGTGAACAATCGCGAGGTGGTCATTACCCCCGGCGAACTCCAGACCCGCCAGTATCGCATGGTGGATGGCAGCGAAAAGTCCGGTTGCACGCATCTGAATCTGGTGGCGGAGACCGGTGGACTGGAACTGCGGCTCCGCACGCAGGGGCTTTATGAAGGTATCGTACCTCTGCCTGAGAAAGATCGTCCCGAAGTGCCCGAAGATGTGACGGTGATACGCCCGCAGGCTCCGTATCTGTATACAGATGTGTGCGCCAGCCAGATGCAGCTCCGAGGCAGCACGACCATCCGCTGCCGCTATGGTCGCGTGGAAGGAGGCCGTATACGCCTCTGGAAACTTGGATGTGATGCAGAGGATGCCGTGCAGCTGCTGACGGAATATGGAACCCGCTACACGGGTGAGCGCCTGGACTGGGATGATGAGGAGGCCCGTAAGAAAGCCCGCGCAGCAGCTGAGCTGGATGATAAGAAGATGGAAGATAACCGTATCGATACTTCCGATTTACCAGGGGTGCAGGCTACGGTTGAGCGACCTCTGGCTCCGGCTCTGGCGGGGGAGGTGAACCTGCAGTTGTCTGAATTGTTTCCGGACCAGCCTGTGGGCGGCTTTTACATGGTAGAGGTAGAAGGTACCCCCATGCGCAACAGCAAGAACCCGTGCTTCAACCAGGGTCTGGTGCAGGTGACTGATTTAGGCCTGCTCTGGAAAACGAATGGACGCCAGATTTTCGGTTGGGCTTATCATCTGAGCTCGGCCAGGGAGGTGCAGAAGGCGCGACTTCTTCTGCTGGATGCTACAGGTGACACCCTGGCGGAGCTGCCGGTGAAGCAGGGGCTTGCGCAGGGGGATTTTCCGGCAGAAACGCGTTTCCTGCAGCTGGTGACAGCCGATGACCGGGTTATCTTGCAGCATAAGTCCGGGAATATGGATTGGAGTGCCAATCAGGGTCACACGTGGCTTAACAGCGAAATGCTGAAGAACGGAATCTCACCTGCTGATAAGGCGACGCCGCTGGTGTATCTTTTCAGCGACCGTTCGCTGTACCGCCCGGGAGAGACGGCTCATGTGAAAGGCATCATCCGCTGGGTGAAGGACAATAAAATCAGCCTGCCCGAGGTGGAAAGTATCACCGCAGAGTTGAAGTACCGCTACGAGACGGTAGCCACTCTGCCGGTGAAGCTGGAACCGGATGGCAGTTTCACGGTGGATGCGCCCATGAAGATGGTGGGTGACCATGCGATTGCTTTCAAGATTGTCTACAAAGGGGATGCCTCCGGAGAAAGCCCGGATGAAAAGTTCCTGGGAGGTAAGGAAATCAATGGATATTATCTGGACCGCACGGAGAGTATTTACCTGCCATGCAAGGAATTCCGTCGCAATGAGTTCGAGGTGAAGAGCCGTATCGTTGCGGACGATAAGACCCGCACAGTGCAGGTAGAGGCAGCTGCCACCAATTTCACCACTACCCCGGTGGCTCACGGCAAGGTGAAATGGTCGCTGCTTCGTGAGCAACGCCATTTCCAACCGGCGCAGCAGCAGTGGAGCGGTTTCCGCTTTGGCGATTACACCAACGATCCCTGGGGCTATGGCGAAGACGAAGCGCAGGGGCGCAGCTTCTCGGAAAGCCAGAGCGGCGAGCTGGATGCCGGGGGTAAAGGTACGGCCAGTTTCACCCTGCCTGCGTCCGATAATCCGGCCTGCCTGCATCTGGTGGCTACGACCACGGTAACCAATGGCAATGAGCAGAGTATTCGCAGCGTGCAGGAGCAGGTTCTCCACCCCGCCTCGGTATATGGCGGTATCCGCCCCGAGTCGGTGCTGGCGCAGGCCGGGGGTAAGCTCCCCGTGGAGCTGGTCGCGGTGAAACCTGACGGCAGCGCCTGGAACGGCGAGCCGCTGGAGGCGGAAATCACGGTGAAACGCACCGTGTTCCGCCCCTATCGCTATGGTTCAGTATTCAAATCTGCCGTGCGCAATGTAGAGGAGGAAACACCCGTGACCCGCATCCCGGTACGCCTGACTGGCAGCCCCCGGAAACTGGATGTCCCTATGGGGGGAGCCGGGCGGTATGATGTGGAGCTGCGTGGCCGCGATGCCGAGGGGCGTGAGTTCTACAGCGCCACGCGCCACTACGTGTGGGGCGATGATGTGTCGCCCTGGGAATACCTGAACGATTCCGAATTGAAACTGGTGCCGGATAAAGGCAAATACCGCCCCGGCGAGATGGCTCGTATTCTGGTGCAGACCCCGGTGGATGCCGAGCTGCTGGTCACCGTGGAGCGTGGGCGTGTGCTGCGCCATTACCGGAAAACCGTGACGGTGGAGAACCCGGTCATCGAGCTGCCGTTGGAGTCCGGCGATGCTCCCGGTGTGTATGTGAGCGTGAGTCTGGTGCAGAATGGTGGTGGACGTGGCGCCGACGGCAAGCCGCTGCAGAAGCTGGGCACCTGCCTGGTGCAGGTGGAAGCGGTGGAGAAGCAACTGCAGGTGCAGTTGCAGGCACCGCAGCAGAAACTGCTGCCGGGCGAGGCCTGCGCCGTCAGCGGCGTGATTACCGATGCCGCGGGCAATCCTGTAGCCAACGCAGACGTGACACTTTTTGCCGAAGATGAAGGCACCCTGCAGGTAATGGGGTATAAACTGCCTGACCCTGCAAATCTTTTCTACAGCATGCGTGGGCGTGACCACTGTGTGGGTACTTATTCCGCACTCGGGCAGCTGGTGAGCGAGAACCTGGGAAGCCGCTATTTCGGCAACAAGGGCGTGTTCATCGGTGGCGGCGGCGATGATGAAGACGAGCCCGCGGTGACGGATTCGGAGGCGGAGCAGATGCGCCGCAATTTCACTCCCTGTGCGCTCTGGCTCTCCAGCGTGCGCACGGATGCTCAGGGACGCTTCACCGCTACCTATGCCAACCCGGATACGCTGACACGCTACCGGCTTATGGCTGTAGCTTCTGCCGGGGATAAGTTCGGCTCCGGAGAGGCTGCTTACCACGTGACCAAACCGGTGATGCTGGAACCTGCCGCCCCCCTGAGTGCCACGGTGGGGGATGAGCTGCTGGTACCGGTGACGGTGAGCATGCTCCCGGAAGACCTGCCCGAGGCCGCCAACGGAAAACCCGTGACCTGGCGGGTGGAATTGCGCGCCCGCAATGCCGAGGTCGATGACGAGGTGCAGACCGTCAAGCTTCGCGGCAAGGAGCCGGTGACTCTGCATTTCCCGCTTGAGATGAAACGCCCCGGCAATGTGGTGTTGCAGTATGTTGTGCAGGCGGAAGATTCGGTCCCGGGCAGCATCCTTTCCCGCTGTGGGGATGCGGTGCAGCTCAGTTTCGAGGTCGTGCCGCCTACTCCCTACATCCGCACAGGTTTCCATGCGGTAATCCAGCCCGGGCAGACGGGGAATCTGGGGCAGTGGCTGCGTGGGGACTACCGTCCGGAAAGCAAGGTGGAGGTCAGTTTCAGCACGTCTCCGCTGGCGGGTATCGCTTATCCGCTGCAGTACCTCTTCACCTACCCCTATGGCTGCAGTGAGCAGCTCAGCTCCACGGTCATTCCCTGGATTTTCCGTGAAGAACTTGAAAGCGCCCTCGGCATCCGTTTCCCGGAGACTGAGGATACGCGGGCTGTGCTGGCAGAAGTAGATGAGAAGCTGAAACTCCGCCGCCGGGATGATGGAGCCTATGCCTATTGGGATGGTCAGGCGGATGCCAGCCACTTCTCGCCCTACGTCGTCATGGTGAGGCAGATGATAGGCCTGAGCCGTGATGAGTTCGGCGACCGCAGGGCCTTGCGCCGGAATGTGCAGGAGGACAAGAATAACCCCTTCATGTCCATGCTGGCGCTGGCTCTGTGTGACAAGCTTAATTCAGAAGATTTTGAAACGCTGCTGAGCCGTGAGCAGAAACGCCGCAAGGCTGCCTCTGCGCAGGAGCAGTGGACTCTGGCGCTCTGCGCCCGGCTGCTGAACCACAAGCAGGCCGCTGCACTCAAGAAAAAGGCACAGGCTGCCAAGGCATCGCGCTATGAAGATTACCACCTGCCACCGGTCAGGGCTCTGCAGTGCCTGCTGGCTGTGGCAGAGGCTCCTAAATCCACCGCCACGGCGCAGATGCTGCGTCGCTATGTGCTGGATGAAGCCGGTCGCTCTTCTACCTGGCGCAACGCCTGGATGGTGCTGAGCATCAGCCGCTATGTGAAGGCCGCAAAGCAGAAGGAAATCAAAGCTGTGCTCAATGGCGAGGAACTGGCAGCCGGGGCTCCGCACCAGTATTCACTGCTCGCATCGTCCACCATGGTGCCGTTCAAGGCGGAGAAGAACCCCGTCTATGTTTACGGGCAGGCGGAAGGATTCCTCAGGAACACGCAGCCGGAGCAGGTGGTGGACAATGGCTTTGCCGTGCAGCGGCGCTACGAGGCTCTGCAGGCGGACGGCAGCTGGAAACCCACTGCGGAATTCCGCGTGGGTGATGTGGTGCGTGTGACGCTGAGTGCTGAGTCGACCAGTGGGGAGCGGAATCTGAGCTATGTGGTGCTGGAGGACCGCTTGCCCTCCACCTTTGAAGCGGTGGACCCCGAGCTGGTGTCGCAGGCGCTGCCCGAGGGCGTGAGCCTTGATGCGGCTCGCCAGTGGTGGAACTTCACCGCCGTGAGCCACCGGGAGTTCCTGAAAGACCGTGTGCGTGTCTTTGTGGACAACTGGAGCAACCGCAGTAAACTGGAAGTAAGCTACGTAGCCCGCGTGGTGCGCAGCGGTGAGGTGACTGCCCCCGCGGCCAAGGCAGAGCTCATGTACCGCCCTGAGGTGCACGGCCTGAGTATTCCGCAGGAACTTGAAGTGGATGCACGTTGAAGCCGCGGTGTAAAGTGCTGATTGCCGTCGGGGTGCTGCTGAGCACCGCGGCGGCGGCGTATTATCTGCTGCCGTTCTGTGTGCCGCTCCCGCAGCTGGAAACTCCTGCTGATTCCCGGGTGCTGGACAGGCACGGCGAGCTGCTGGGTTATGTGCCCGGGGCGGATGGTTACCGCTGCCAGCCGCTGGCGGAGCTGCCGCCGCAGCTGGTGCGCGCTCTGCTGGCGGCAGAGGATAAACGATTTTATGCTCATGGCGGGGTGGATGCTCTGGCCATGCTGCGCGCTATGTGGCAGCAGCTGAGCGGGCAGGGTAAATCCGGAGCCAGCACCATCAGCATGCAGGTGGCTAAGATGTACAGCCCGCGCACCCCGCGGAATCTGCGCACGAAGCTGCGCGAAATGCTGCAGGCCCGCCGGCTTGAGATGACCCACAGCAAGGAAGAACTGCTGCGCGCCTACCTGAACCGTGCGGATTTCAGCAACATGTGCCGCGGTGCCGAGACCGCCGCCCGCTTCTATTTCGGAAAGGGAGCAGGGGAGCTGGATATCTCGGAATCTGCCTTGCTGGTGGCGCTCGTCAAATCTCCTACGCAGCTGAACCCTCTGCGCCACTCGCAGGCGGCGCATAAGCGGCGCAACCTGATTCTGCTGAGACTTGGGGAGAGTATGGATGCTCCGCTCGGAGTGCAGGGGCGCAGCATCAATGCCCCCGCAGCAGCCGGTTGCGAGCCGGGGCAGCTCACGCTCGATGCCGGACTGCAGCGTCGCTGTGCTGCCATGGCTCGCGAGGAGGTGGGAAAGCTGCGCACTCGCAATGTGTCGCAGGCTGCCGTGGTGGTAGCCGACAATCGCAGCGGTGAAGTGCTGGTGGCGCTGCCAGCCGCTTGCCCAGAAAGCGGGCGTGGCGGTGCGCTGGATGGCACCTGCGTACCGCGGTCGGCGGGGTCTACGCTCAAGCCCTTTGTCTATGCCATGGCATTCCGCCACGGCGCATGGCCGGGAACCGTGCTGCCGGACGTACCTACCCTCTACCGCAGCATGGATGGAGTGCAGGGCCCTTCGAATTACGATGGCCGTTACCTCGGTCCCATCACCATCCGGCAGGCGCTGGCCTGTTCGCAGAATATTCCCGCCATGGAGGCACTGAACCGATACGGAAGTGTGGAGGAGTGTCTGGCGCTGCTGCGCTCTCTTGGCTTCAGTATGCCCGGGAGTGCGGAGAATTTCGGGCTGGGACTGGCCATCGGCAATGCCCATATCACGCTCATGGAACTGGTGCAGGCCTATTCGGTTCTGGCCCGAAATGGGGTGGCACTTCCTTTGCAGACCCGCTTGCCACTGCGGGCAGAAACTCCGCGGCAGCTGCTGCCGGCGGAGGATTGCTACCGCTTGGCCGATGTGCTGAGCGATGCCGATGCCCGTGAAGCCACCTTCGGGAGAGCAGCGAATCTGACCTTTCCCTTCCGGGTAGCGGCCAAAACGGGTACCTCTTCGAATTTCCGTGATAACTGGTGCGTGGGGTTCACGGCGGAGTATACCGTGGGTGTCTGGGTGGGGAACTTTGATAACTCTCCCATGCAGGAAATTTCCGGAGTGAGCGGTGCAGGCCCCATCTTTCACCGCCTGTTCAGTATGCTGCATGAGAAGCACCCGGCAAGCTTTCCTGCGAAGCCGGATTCATTGCATGCGGTGCTCCTTGATACCCGCACCGGTGGCCCGGCAGTGGCCGGAACACCGCCTACATGCCTCCGAATCGAACTGGCAACGGCGGCAGATAAGGCAAGGTTGCCGTCCGGGCGCTACGATTCTCAGGGAAGAGCCATACTCGATGCCCGATATGCAGAATGGTATACGGACTCTCAGCAGAAGCATCTGTACGCACTCGCCGATGACCGCAGTGCAGATATACCGCCTGCTATTCTGATTCCGGCAGAAGGAAGCACTGTTACGCTGGAGCCCACCATGCCGCAGGACGGCTCGCTCATCGAGCTGAAATCCAACCTGCCTCCGGCAGCGGTCCGCTGGCAATGCCCGACCCTGAGCATAGAGAACCGGAACGGAAGGTGGTATGCCCGGCTCCGCCCCGGAACCCACACCATACGCGCTCAGGCACCTCCGGATCTGCACGCTGAAGCTACGTTCCAGGTGAGTGTGAATGCTCCCTCTTTTCCTTAAAATCAGCAAAACAGGATTTTGGGCTTGTCAGGGCGGGAGTGGATAGTGTATACTCGCGCCGTACCGTTATGAATATTCAACCGAAATTCACCCCCGTGCTCGACCCGGCCTTCGTGGCTCCGGTGCTTTGGAATAAGGCTTTTGCTGATAAGGTGGCTGCTACTCCCGGTTCTCACACCGTGGAGCTGGCTCTGACCCGCCTGGATGGAACCTGCTTCCGCTGGAGCGGCCAGATTCTTCCCCAGGAAGGCGAGAATATTGCCCTGAATAATCAGTACATTGAGCGTATCGTCAAGTTCCTGCTCTGGATGAAGGGTGGCTGCACCATCATGGTGGCCGGCGATGACCAGATTGCTGACATGCTGGCTGCTACCTACTGCGCCGGTGGTGCCCGCGAGTTCGACTGGGATTTCATCGGTAAGAAGATTTATGACCAGCCGATTCAGGTGGTGAAGGTGGCTTCCGCCGCAGACCTGCCCGCCGAGAACAGCACCTCCGTTTCTCTCGGCCGCAACCTGGATGGCTACCGCATCGGTTTCGACCTGGGCGGTTCCGACCGCAAGTGCGCTGCCGTGGTGAACGGCGAGGTCGTGTACTCCGAAGAAGTGGTGTGGGATCCCTACCACCAGACCGACCCCATGTACCAGCTTGAAGGTGTGGATGATTCCCTGCTGCGCGCTGCCAAGCACCTGCCGCAGGTGGACGCCATCGGTGGTTCCGCTGCCGGTGTGTATGTGAACAGCGAGCCCCGCGTGGGTTCCCTCTTCCGCGGTATCTCCCCGGAGGATTTCCAGAACGTCATCCGCGGTATGTTCGGTACGCTCAAGGACCGCTGGTCCGAGCGCATGGGTAAGGAAGTTCCCTTTGAAGTGGTGAACGACGGTGAAGTGACTGCTCTGGCCGGTGCCATGGGCATGAACGATGACGCTGTGCTCGGTATCGCCATGGGTACTTCTCTGGCTGCCGGTTATGTGGACCCCGAGGGTCATATCATGCCCTGGCTGAATGAGCTGGCCTTCGTTCCCGTTGACTACCAGGAAGACGGTGGTGTGGACGAGTGGTCCAAGGACAAGGGTGTGGGTGCCATGTACTTCTCCCAGCAGGCTGTGGCCCGCCTGGCTCCCCGCGCCGGTTTCGAATTCGGTGCCATGCCCTATCCGGAGCAGCTCAAGAAGGTGCAGGCCGCTATGGCCGAAGGCGACGAGCGCGCCCGCAAGATTTACGAGACAATCGGTGTGGAGTTCGGTTACACCATCGCCTACTTCGCCGATTTCTACGACGTGCGTAACCTCCTGTTCCTGGGCCGCGTGGCCACGGGCGACGGTGGCCAGCTCATCATTGACAAGGCCAACGAGGTGCTCAAGGGCGAGTTCCCGCAGCTGAACATCACCCTCTGCGTGCCGGACGAGAAGACCAAGCGCCACGGCCAGGCCGTTGCTGCTGCTTCTCTGCCCAAGCTGGGCTAAGTCAGCATGAATTCTCTGGGGCAGGGGAGGATACACCGACTCCTCTGCCCCCTTTTTTCTTTCCGCCTTTCAGCATCATGAGCGCAAAAGCCGAACTCTGGACATGCCCGCATTGCGGTACGCGCCTGGATATCTCTGCGTTAGGCTTTTTCTCGGAGATTGCCTGTACTGGTTGCGCTACACGCGCCCATGTGCACAACCTGCTGGCAAATTACAAGGTGGAATCGGTGCTGGGCATAGGTGGAATGAGCGTGGTGTTCCAGGCCCGGGATCTGGTGCTGGGACGCCCATTGGCCATCAAGGTGCTCAATGATACCTATCGCGACGAACCTGAGCGTATTGCTCATTTTGAAAATGAGTGTTCGCTTATGGCCAAGGTGCGGCACGAAAATGTGGTGTCTGTGTATTCTGCCGGCTGGGCACGAGGGCAGTTCTACATAGCCATGGAGCTGGTGGAGGGCCGTAACCTGGAATTGATTGTGGCGGAACGAGGCTTCCTGCTTCCTTCGGATGCTCTGGAAATCGTGCGCCAGGTGGCTTTGGGGCTGCAGGCTGCCCATGAAGCAGGCCTGCTGCACCGCGACGTCAAGCCCGGCAATGTGCTGATTACCGCGGATGGACAGGCTCGCGTGCTGGATTTCGGGCTGTCGCTGGAAGATAAGCCCGGAGTAGAAACCGAGGAAATCATCTGGGCTACTCCCTATTATGTACCGCCTGAGACGCTGCGCCGCGAGGCAGAGAGTGTGCAGACGGATATATACGCGCTGGGCATGACCCTGCGCAACCTGCTGACTGGTGTTGCGGCACTGCCGCAGTCTCCGCAGACCATTGCGGATATGCTGGTGGCTAAGAAAACGCTGCCCAAACTGGCAACAGCTGCGCCGCATCTGGAGTCGGCACTTTGTGACCTGGCAGACCACATGACGGCCTATGACCCACAGGATCGCCCTGCTTGTTATGACGACCTGCTGGAGGAAATCGCAGAAGTGCAGGAGACGCTCGCTCTTGCCTACACTCCTGAGGAAAGAGCCCGACGCCGCCGGGCGAGAATGATGGCAGCGTGCGGGGGCCTGGGCGTGGTGGCAGCCGGGCTGGCAGGGGCGTTTCTGGTGTCATTCCTGACTCCGGCGGGTTATGTGTATGAGGCTCTGGATGCAGAGGAAATGCGCTGGAATGAGCGCGATATGTATCTGGACGCAGAGCGTTTGCTCCGCAGGGGCGACACGGATGCCGCGGGGGAAATACTTGTGAATCTTTCGCGTGAGGGGGTGGACCCGACTCTGGCTTGCGCCGCTACTTTACTGCGCACCACTATCGATGTGCTTGAGGGTCGCTCGGCCCAGCCCGGCTATGAGCGCTTCATGAAACTGGCGGCAAATGAGGAAGCTGTCAGCCCGGCCGGACGAGCCGAGTTCGATAAGATGGTGACCCTGGTTTCTGTTCTGCGGCGTAATGAGTTGCCTTCTTCCGAGCAGTCGCATGCTTTTACTAGTCCGTTGCTCAAATCCGCGGTTATGGTGCTGGTGGCGGATATTCTGGTGAATGCAAGCCAGCGTGAGGCCGCAGAGGATATGCTGAACGAGAGCTCAGCCCTCATCAATATCTATGATGCGTCTGCGCTGAATGAGAAGCTTGACCAGTACCGGATGACGGTACCTCGCCGCGCAGCCCGCACTTTCTTGTCGGATATCAAGGAGCATTTCCGGGCTGGTCGCCTTAAGACAGGGCGTGAGCAGGTGGCTGAAGTGCTGAAACAGAAGCTGACGCGCCTGGAGCGGGAAGAAATGCGGGTGCTGAGTGAGGCTGCCGAAATGATGCTGGTGCTTTGCGAAACGCTCAAAAAGCAGAATATGGCGGTGCCGGATGAGGAAACTCCCCCTGCCGATATTGTGGAAATGGCCCGTGGCCTGCGTGGTAATGGAGCCTTACCGGCAGAGTTGCGGGCACTTGGCCTGCTGCTGCAGGGGGATTATGCTGCCGCATTCAAGGCCGATCCCCACGCAGCAGATGCGAAAAGCAATGAGCCTTTTGCCGTTATCATGCGTGATTGGCGGAGCCGTCTGGAAATGTGATTTAAAGCCCGAGCAGGCACCCCAGAGTGAAAGGAAGGGAGCGAATCCCCCTGGCCGGTCTCAGGATTTCTGCTCCAGGTACCTGGGCGGCGAAGGATTGTCCGGGATTTACCAGTACCGCTTTGCGGCAGATGGAGAGCATGGGCAGGTCAGCGGCGCTGTCGGTGTAACCAATGTCGGCAGATGTAATGCCGATGGCCGCCAGCCGGATGAGCTTGTTCGCACCCTTGTTGTTGCCCGGTGCGGGAATGCGGGGCATGAGGCTCACTCTCTCCTCCAGTGCTGTGGGGGTGCCGATGGTGTGGGTGAAGCCCAGAGCATTCCCCACGAGTTGAGTCCACCAGTCGGGAGAGGCGGAGCAGAGCACAGTGGTATCACCAGCCTCCTGATGGGCGCGAAGCTTCTCCAGCACAGGAGGATAGAGTATCTGCAGAATTTCCTTCTGCACAAACTGTTCGCATTCTGCCAGCAGGGCATCGCGGCGCATTCCCCACGCGTAGGCCAGGAAGGCACGCTTCATGCGCTCTGTGTTGATGATATGCAACCCGCGCAGCAGCCCCATGGGGATGAGCCACAGCAGATAAAACCGGCGCCAGCCGTGGCGCCGCAGAATCCAACGGGCGAAGCGCAGCTGGGAGTCGCCCGCAAAGAGCGTGCCGTCCATGTCAAAAAGCGCAGTCATACGGCGGGATTACCAGGTGCGGTTGTAACGGTTGCGGTATTTCCATATGCTCATGATGAGCGCTCCCATAATCACCCCCCCGAGGTGCCCGGCCTCGCCACCGGCGTTGCTCAGGTTAAAGAGGATGGTGGCCGATGCAATACCGATGATGATAAGAGCAAAGGTACGCAGGCGCAGGGTGACCGGCGGGAAGAGAAGAGAAATCATGACATCCGGATACATGAAGGCGCAGGCTACCATGACACCGTAGATGGAGGCGGAAGCGCCAATCATCGGAATCATCTGCCAGCATGCTACATGCCCCTCGTAGCCGGCGAATGCGGCAATCTGGTTGCAGATGAATTCGTTTTCCGGAATATCAGGCAGGGAGGTGTAGAGATTCAGTCCGGCCAGGAGCGAGGAGAAGAGAGCACCCGCCACACCGCACACCAGATAAAAGAGCAGGAAACGGCGTGGCCCCATGGCATTCTCCACCGCCGGGCCGAAGAAGAACAGTGCCCACATGTTGAAGAAGATGTGACCGAAATTGGCATGGACGAACTGATAGGTCACCATGCGCCACAGCTGACCTTCCATGAAGCAGGTGAACCAGGAGTACGCGCAGGTAATTTCAAAGACCGAGGTTCTGGGAGCCTGCGGGAATGAAATGCCAAGGAATGCTTCGCGCTGTACCATGAGCCCCACCATGAACGCGACTACGTTGATGATGATGAGGGCATTGGTGACGCTGAGTCTTCGTTCGTTCATATCAATGGGATTTAGATGCTTTTAAGAGTGACGCTGTTCAATCAGTCGAACCGCTCGGAGATGCGTTCAATTTCCTCCATGCTCAGCAGGTGTTCCATGTGGCAGCCTACTTCATCTGCCCGCTCCGGTTCCAGCCCTGCGGCTTCCACCAGGAAGCGGTGCAGGATGCTGTGTGCGCGGATGACACGGTCGGCGTACTGGCGTCCTTTGTCGGTAAGCTCGATGGGGGCGTAGCGTTTGTAGGTGATAAGCCCCTCAGCCGCCAGCTGGTGCACAGCGGCAGTCACGCTCGGCTTCTTCACATTGAGCATGGCGGCTACATCGCTCACCTGGGCGCGGCCATTTTCGCGGCACAGGTGGCCGATGGCTTCCAGATAATCCTCTGCGCTGCGGCTCAGGCGTGTGGCGGGGCTGCTCATGCCTTTTTCTTGCGGAGGGTGGCTACGCACTCCAGGTGCTTGGTCTGCGGGAACAGGTCAAAGGGCTGCACTTCCACTACCTCGTAACCGGCTTTGTCGAACTCTGCCAGGTCGCGAATCTGTGTAGCCGGATTGCAGGATACGTAGACCACGCGTGCGGGGCCGAAGGCGAACAACTGGTTCAGGAAAACCATATCGCAGCCTTTGCGGGGCGGGTCAATGACCACTGCGCTTTCTTCTGCAGGGAAATCAACCTGTTCGAAGATGGCTTCTGCGCTGGCTGCCAGGAAACTGGCGTGGGTGATGCCATTGCTGCGGGCGTTGGCTCGTGCCCAGTCGGCGCTGGTTTCGCTGACTTCCACGCCGAGTACTTTTTCGAAATGCGGAGCGAGCGTGAGGGCAAAGAGCCCGCTGCCGCAGTAGGCATCCACCAGGTAGCGGGCTCCCTCGGCGCAGGCCTGGCGAGCTACGTAGCCGGTGAAAGCGGGAAGAATGTAGGGATTATTCTGGAAGAAATCGCCGGCCAGGAAGTTGAAGGTAAGGTTACCGACCTTTTCAGTGCAGACGGCATTGTTGTTGGTGATGACAGAACCTTCACTCACGCGCATAAGCAGGGTGGCACCGCGCTTGTACTGCGCAGCTGCCTGGTGCACGGCCTTGCGCACCACCGGCAGGGCCTCGTTCAGTTCAGCCATGGCAATGGGGCATTGCTTCACATCGCACACCTCGCTGCGTGAGCCGACGCGAAGAAAACCGATGTTGCCCATTTTAGCATCCTTTGGTTTATGGAAATGCGGGGTAATCTTGCTGCGGTAGCCGTATATCTGCGGGGAAGCTATGGCCGGGAGCACCGGTAGCTCAAGCCCGGCCTGCAGCCGCAGCAGATCTGCCACCTGAGCGGTTTTCCATTCCAGCTGGGCCTGGTATTCCAGGTGCTGGTACTGGCAGCCGCCGCAGTAGCCATACACCGGGCAGAGTGGCTGCACGCGCTGAGGCGAGGGCTCCAGTACTTCGACCAGATCCGCCAGCGAGCAGTTTTTCTCATTGCGGTAGATGCGGGCTTTTACCCGCTCACCGGGGAGTGTGTAGGGCACGAATACCACCCAGTTATCAACTCGGCCTACGCCGTGACCCTGGTTGGAGAGATTATCAATCGTAAGCTCGATTTCCTGATGGTAGGCGAAAGGAACCGGCACAAATTTGCGGGGGGGAGTATCCATGGTGTCTTAATCTTCCTTGATGATTTTACCGTCGATATTCATGGGCAGCGTGCCCTTCATGGTGGGGGAGCGGAAACCTCTCAGCTCCACACTATTGGGAAGCGGTTCGTCATCATTGTCCTGGCTGATTTTTTCTTCAGGCGGTGCAAAACGGCGCATGCGCAGGCCGCTGCGCAGGTCTCCGGGGGTCTGGTATACTGCCGGCTCCGGGGTGGTTTCAGCTTTCTCCGGCTGCGGAAGCTGAGCCGGCGGCTCGGGGGCATGTTCCTGCTGGAGAATCTGATGGGCTGCGGCCTGCTGCTCGGCAGTGGGGCTCGGGGTGGCTTCCTGCGGCGGCTCGGGGGCTTCGGGGGTCCTGCGGCGGCTGTTCATCAGTTGCGGCACGCGTTCGGATTCGCGTGCGGCTGCTTCTGCTGCGGCTTGGATTTGTTCCTCCTTTTCGGCTTTTTGCAGTTCTTCGGATGCCTGACGAATGAGATTTTCGAGTTTTTTGCTGTCTGCTGTCTCTGCATCGGTGCCGGATTCCCGGGGTGCTTTCCCGGTTTCGGCCTGTTTCTGTTTTTCTTCAGCCTTCAGAGCCTGCTCAAGTTCCTCTGCTGCTTGTTTCTGGGCTGCAGCATCTTCCGGAGTTACAGGTGCAGCCTGCTGGGTCAGGGAGCATGAGCTCAGCATCACCATGGAGCAGATACACGGTATGGTGCAAAATCGTTTCATTCGCGGCCTATACTATCACGCGCACGTGTACGTGGCAAGCACTATTCCTGTCGCGCGCAGCCCTCGTGGGACGCTGATGACGAAAAAATGCGCCATTTCGTTTCAATTCTCTTGACATTTTGTCGGAAGAGAGTAAACTCTTGCCACCAAAACGAAAAACCAAATTACTTTTCATCTGAATTATGGCTCACACTCAGTCCGCTAAGAAGCGCATCCGCCAGACCATCAAGCGCACCGCTATCAACCGTTCCATCATGTCCCGCGTACGCACCCTTCGCAAGAAGGTGGCTGAGGCTGTGGAGTCCAAGGATGCCGCTGCCGCCGCTGTTGCTTACAACAACTTCGCTTCCGCCATCGACAAGGCTGCCAAGAAGGGCACCGTGCCGGCCAACCGCGCCTCCAACTACAAGAGCAAGGCTGCGAAGGCCCTGGCCACCATCGCCTGAGTTCCTTTTCAGGTTTTCCGTTTTTGAACATGGCGGAGTATCGGTTGAAGCCGGTGCTCCGCCTGTCTTTCCTGAATGACTATGCGCCAGGATTACAAGGAGATTGCCACCACGGTTGTGAATGACCCCACCAGCTATAAGCTTTGTATGGTGTGTGGGGCTATTGTGGATAAAAACTCAGCCACGTGTCCCGACTGTATGGCGTACAGGTTTGATGATAATCCCTCTGCAGTGTCAGATCGTGCGTTGGATATGGCTGCGCACCCGCAGCACGCTGTATCGCATCATGATACTCTGGAGTGATTGCTGCTAATTGTTGGCGCTAAAGCTTGCTAACGAGGTATTGCTGCGGCAGAATGCCGGATATGCAGTATCTCGTTTCTTTTGCTCTGCTTGTGGCCTTTGCTGCCTGGATAGTGGGTGTGTATAACCAGCTGGATCATTTGCGGCATGATGTGTGCGCATCGTGGTTGCTGTGGTGCAAGGCTACGCACCAGCGGAATACCAGTCTGGTGGATTTTGCTTCCGGCTTTGCTGCCTTTCTCCCGCAGCAGGATTCCCGACCACGGTATCTCAAACGACTCGCAGATGACTCTGAGCATGCGGTAGCTCTTGCGCTGGAGCCACGCTGGGGAAGCTCGCAGGGATGCATGATAAGTGCAGAACAGGTGTTGCGACGCGCCGTGGCAGATTCGGTGGCTGCTGTCGAGACCTCGCCGGAAATGCGTGAACATGTGCATCTGCAGCAGCTGTGCAGCCGGGTATCTTCGTCTCTGTACCAGCAGGACCAGTATGCTGCGCTCTTTGACCGGGCTGCAGTAGAGTACAATTCAGCTCTTTCCGGAATTTCGGCACGCATGCTGGCGCCTGTATTCGGATTTGCCAGGGTGGAGACACTGTCTTCTTCCAGACAGAACACCCGCAGCGCCTGAAGGTGGCACTGCGGGTGTGAAAATTATGGCTGGGAACAGGTTGCTCAGGCCTGGGGAATCTCACCGTCGGGGAAAATCAGCTCCTTGGGTGCCGGGGCAATGGCCTTGATGGTCATCATCACCGGGGTTCCGCCCATTTCAAGCGGCAGGCGCAGTTTGTCGCCCACGGAGTGGCCGATAAGCTTTGCACCCAGCTTGGAGCTGTAGGCTACGATGTTTTCCTCGGGGACGGAGTCCCACGCACCGAGAATGGTGTACACCACCTTGCGGCCCTTGGGGGCAGAGAAGGTCACCTGAGTGCCCATGCCGGTAGTGGAGCAATCGACATTGGCGAAATCGGTGGGGTCTGCCTGAGCCAGCAGGCGGGAGAGCTCCTCGCTGCGGCGCAGCAGCACGCGCTGCGTGGCCTTGGCATCCTGGTAACCGCCGTTTTCACGGAGGTCGCCTTCAGCGCGGGTGATTTCCAGGTCATGCTTGTTCTTGGGCATGCGTACGTTGATGATGTCCTCGAGCTCAGCCTTGCGGGCAGCATAGGAGCGCAGCGAGACAAACATGGTCTGCTTTTCCTTGCCGGAGCGGCGGGTAAGTGCAATCTCCTGCAGGGAGGGGTGCACCTTCATCATGTTGGCCAGCAGCAGGTTGCGGTCCAGGTCGGGCAGTACGGAAGAGTCGTAGAGGGCCTTGGCGAAGGGGCGAGCCTCGAGTTCAGAAAGCCCGCCCACCAGGTCGGGAGCCAGGTCCTTGTCATCCAGCAGCAGGTTGCGCAGGCGCAGAGCGCGGTTCGGGCCGCCCTCGGAGCTGTCGCGCTCAATGGAGTTGATGATGGCAGCACCCAGGGGCATGAGGTTCTTCTTCACCACCTCGGCAGCAACTCCGTTGCGTTCCTTGCAGATCCAGATAAGCACCTCGGGGCTGAGACTCTGGCGGGAGATGCCGTTGGCAATGTCGCTGAAGAGCTGCTCCTTGGCACCCTTGGAGATGATGAAATCCGCAGCGGGGGAGGTCACCTTGGCTCCGCCGAAGAGGAAGATGTTGGTGGCGTAGGGCAGCCAGCTGTCGCCCATGGCCTCGGGCAGCGCTTCGTACACTTCGCGCTGGCGAGCGGCGGAAAGCTCGCCAATGTATCCTACGAGTTCTTCGGAGGAAATGGTCTTGATTTTTTCTGCCATGGTGGTTACGGTATCAACCCCGGCAGCGGTCAGAGCGGCATCCATGGCGTTCTTGTCTTCCGGAGTGGTTGCTACGGTCTCGAGAATCGCATCGCGGATGATGATGAGCTCCAGCACGTGCTGGGGTTCGGTGAATCCGCGGGCGATGTCTTCTTCCATGGCTTTCACCAGCTTGGCAACCAGTTCAAACTCGCCCTTGAGCACCTCCAGGCGGGACTGGTCGAGAATGCGCACGCAGGATTCCAGGGACGTGGCATCGGAGTAGTCAGCCAGCAGTGCTTCTGCTGCAGAGGCGGCATTGCGCAGCGCGATGGCCTCACCTCGCTTGGTCGGCAGGCGGAAACCGGGGTTGTCGCGCATGGCAGCGCGGGCTTTCTCCCACCAGTTTTTCCAGTCGGCGCTTTCGATGACGCGGCCGCTGAGGAATTTTTCCAGGTCTTCCGGCTGCATGGGAAGTACATCGTTGATGCCTTCGCGCAGGGAGAGGTTGGAGGTCAGCACCATGCGGATGAAGTCGAGGATGGTGTCCTTGTCTTCTGCCTGTTTCTTGCAGGCGGCGGGGTCATCAAAGCAGGTGATGAGGAAGTGGCCGGCAGGAATGGGGGTGAGCTGGTTGAATGCGAGCTTCAGGCCGAGGATGCGGCCGGCGTTGCCTTTTTCAAAATCAATCTTGATTTTGCTCTTGGCCAGGGACCATGCGGCAACCTTGCCCACGCCAAGGTCCTGGTGCATTACATATTTACCGGGGGCGAACTGGTCGAGACGAGCCGCAAAATCGGCCGGAATCTTGCCAGCAGTTACAAGTTTTTCAAGGTCGGCATGCATACGTGAGTGACATGATACCATATCTTTGGTCAAGGTCAATCCCTGACAGCGATTTTTTTTGTTTTTTTTGCATCGTGGCACAAAAAAGCCCCTTGATTCGTGGAATCAAGGGGCAGAAATGAGTTTCCGGCATCTAATTGCCTCGGACTGTTGTTATTTTTCGCCGTACGATACCCAGAAAACTGTTCTCGCTCATGGTGACGGAGCTGATTGTGGTAATACCGCCTTTTTTCCGGGCTTCTTCCGGGGATGCATCGCCGGTGGACCAGAGCCCGAACCAGGTGGTGGAGCAGGCTGTGCCGATGCGGGTGGGGAAGGGGTAGCCGGTAGTGTCGGGGATATCGGTGTTTCTCACCGGCTGCTGCCACAGGCAGCCGGTGCAGAATGCAGCGAGTAGAACGAGAACGGATTTTTTCATGTGGCGGATGGTGGGCGTCAGCGGGGTGTCGGAGCCTGAAGCAGCTTCAGCATGGCCGGGTCGCTGGTCAGTCTGGCGGCATCTGCGGCACCAGTGGCACCTGCTTTGAGCAGGAGTTTCACTGTTTCTGCGTGTCCGCCCTGCACAGCCTGCATCAGCGGGGTCCAGTCATCTTCGTCCTTAGCGTTGATGTCGGCTCCGGCGGCGATAAGCGATTTTACAATTTCCGAGTGTCCGTTGATAGCGGCCACGATGAGCGGGGTCCAGCCGGTGTTGGATTTCGGGTCACGATGCGCACCGGCGGCCAGCAGTGTGTCTACGGTCTTCTTGTCTTCGCTCATCACCGCATAAGTCAGGGCGGTCTCCTTGTCCTTACTGGGTATCTCCTTGCGTGCGCCGGCTTCCAGCAGAACCTTCACGGCCTCTGCCTCACCGGCCTCTGCAGCGTGGGAAAGCGGCGTGCGCCAGCGGCGGCCGCGCGTTTCGATATTGGCACCAGCAGCCAGGAGTACTTTCAGCGTCTCCACCTCGCCTTCCTTGGCCGCGTGAGAGAGCGCTGTGAGCCCTGCTTTGTCCCGGGTTTCAAGATTGGCTCCGTTTGCCAGCAGGGTACGTACTGTTTCCACGTGTCCGTTGGCGGCGGCGTAGATGAGTGCGGTTGCGCCATCGCCATCAGTATCACGGATACTGGTCGGGTCATCTTTCAGGAAAGCCAGCACGTGCACAGTATCACCGTGGGCGGCGGCATCCAGAATATCGCGAGCATGCTCACCGCCTTGCTGTATAGCCACTTTGCCACCAGGCAGCAGAGCCATGATGTCGGCGTTCCCCTGGGCCTTGGCGTAGTCCAGAGCCGTGTTGCCTTTCTTGTCCTTGGCTTCGGGGTTCACTTTGGCAGCGAGCAGGACGCTCACCACATCCTCGTGCCCATTGAAAGCGGCTGTCATCAGCGGGGTGTCGCCCATGGGCATCGTGGCTTCCTTATCGGCCCCGGCGTTGATGAGCAGGGAAACTACATCTGCGTGACCTTTGGCCGCTGCCACCAGCAGCGGGGTCTCACCTGTGCGCAGTTTGCATTCGGTGTCTGCCTTGGCCTGGAGAAGAGCCTGCACGGTTTCGTCGTCTCCATTGGCCGCGGCAAAGTGCAGGGCACTTTCGTTTGCGTAGCTGCGGGTGTTCGGATTGGCGCCCGCCTGCAGCAGCGCTTCGACGGTTTCGGTGTAGCCGCTTGCGGCGGCCATGAGCAGGGGGGTACCGCCTTCCTTCATGCGTATTTCCTTGTTTGCCCCTACGGAAAGCAGCAGGCGCACCATGTCTGTCTGGCCGGAGGCGGCCGCATGCAGCAGGGGCGTCCAGCCGGCTTTATCGCGCACGTTCATGTAGGCCCTGGCTCCCAGTAAAGACCGCACAACATCAATTTTCCCTGCTTTTACCGCAAGGCTCAGTGCTGTTTCTCCGGTGGGCAGGTCGGCATTGACATCGGCCCCTGCTCCCAGCAGAGCCTGCACTACGGCAAGATGCCCGTTGAATGCGGCAAACATGAGCGCAGTTTCGCCCTTGGGACTTGTTTTTTCCAGATCGGCCCTGGCGTCCAGAAGCAGCTGCACCACGGGCAGGTGCCCATTGGTCGCGGCAGCCATGAGAGGGGTGACTCCATTGGTATCGCTCACGTTCAGCAGCGCGGGACTTGTCTGGAGCACTGCTCTGGCTTTGGCCAGATCTCCCCTGGCGGAAGCGCGTATCAAATCCGGCGAAACAGTCGCCTGGGCTGCAGAAGTATTGGAGGCGGACTCAGGCACGGCAGCGGCAGGTGCTACCAGTAGAGGCAGCCCCGCTGCAATCAGAAGCTGGGATATGCGTGCGGAATAATTCATGAAATGGATGATTTTCTTGCTATCCCCATCATAGCGCTACTTGCTTTCCGCTTCAAGCCAAAAAGGCCGGTTTACGGTGAACTGATACGAAAAACAGCTGATTTTATTCCAGTATCAGCCGTGAAAGCCGCTCCATGTCGGAAACGGAGTAGCGTTGGTCAAGCGGCAGGGGCAGCAGGCTGCGGGCCAGTTTGTTTTCGGTGGTGCAGGCCGTGCTCTGCCCGATGACTTCCGGCCAGTAGAGAGGCAGGGCGATTCCCGCATCAATGAGCGCATCTCTCAGCCCCGGGATTCCGCAGATGAGCGGGTAGCACATGGGAGCATGTCCGGGGCTGGCGGGGAGATTTAATCTGTTAATACAGCCAAGCGCCTGGTGCAGGGTGTGGTAGTTCCGGAGCCGGCGCTCTGCGGCTGCGGAAAAATTGATGCTGCGCAGCAGCTGCCTGGTCAGGCGGCTCATGCGCCCGGCCCGGTTGTCGAGCTGGTGTTCCGCGGCCTCGCTGGCAGCCAGGGCGCTTTCTGCTCCGTCTTCGAGTCGTTGCAGCAGGTGCAGGCTGTGCCGGCTGCTGCTGGCTGTGTTTTCCGGTAACTGGTGCAGGGGGAAGGGAGCGCAGGCTACGCCGCCATCGGGCACGCCGCAGAATTTTCTCGGACTGTAGAAAGTGGGAACTCCGGGGAGTGGCGGGGTGTAGAGCGCTGTGGTGGCATCCACTATGCATCGACCGTGCAGCTGCGCAGCCGCTTCGCTTAAATCGGAAAGTCCGAAGTAATTCACCAGGAGCACCAGGTCGTTTCTACCCGCAGGTGGCAGCTCGGGCTGAAGTTGTTCATTGATTCCATAGCGCTCTACCGGGATTCGCAGCCGTTGAGGTGCCTGCAGCACAGTATCGCAGATGAAACGGGGTATCCAGATTCTCTCCGGCCGGGGCATGTTCCACAGCAGGCATTCAAACGCGGCGCGCCCGCTGTTCACATAGGCACAGCAGGTGCTCTCCGGGTACGGAAAGTTTCCATATTCCGGCAGCTCAAGTCCGAAGAAGCCCCCCATCATGTCCTGCATATGCGGTATTCTACCTCAGAGGCTGCGGAATCGTCCAGTAAAAAACAGTTAAATATGTAAGGGAACTTCTAATATATCAGCGTATCTCGATAAATTGGACTTTGGTGGCATGAACTTCATCGGAGCACGGGACTTCAGTCCCGTAAATCACGGAGAGTTTAATCGGGACTGAAGTCCCGTGCTCCGAAAACAAATTCCCATCGGGCTTCGTTGTAATTTCCGGACTTTTTAGAAGTCCCCGTAAGGTTTATTTTGACTGGTGCCGGAAGGTGGTATATAGTACAGGCATGAAGAAGACTGCGCTGACTATTCTGCTGTCCTTGCTGGGAGCGGCTGTGGCTGCTCCTCTGGAGTTTTACATCATGCCAGGTACAGGGATTTCGCCATATGAGACCCCCATGGTGATGCCGGATGCTCAGGCGCTGGCGGCGGCAGAGCAGGCAGTGGAGCAGCAGAAGCAGCGGTGTGAGATGGGAATGGCTCATACCGGGGATGTGCTGGATGCGCAGCTGGACTTGCTCTATATGCAGGCACCGCTGATTCATGGAGAGAAGTCCCACCTGCTGCACAAGGGGAAGATGTTCAAGGTGGCGCGGGAAAGGCGCAAATGGATGGAGACCCGGCATAAGAAAGGGCTTTGCAGTAATTGGGAACTGTACCGCGCCCAGCTGGCGGATGCCTGGCTCCGGGGGCGGCAGCTCAGCAGTGCGGATGCCGATGTAAGCATGGCCCAGCTGAAACGGGCCGGGGATTTTCTGGAGAAGTTGGCGAATCTTGTTGCAAATCAGAAGCAGAATGGTCAGGCGGGGGCAGATGATGAGTTGCTGGTGGCGGTTGCCATCTGTGAGGTGAAACTGGCGCAGAGCTGGAGGAATCCGGAGACTCGCGAAAAGCTGCGCGCCGAGCTGTTGGCCGGCTATGACCGCCTGGCAGAACTGATGACTGCCCGCGAGCGCAACGGATTCTGCGAGGCAGATGCTGCTGAATCCGCCAGAGAGGCAGCCCGCATCGTACGCCGTGAACTGGCGTTGCGTCAGCCTGAACCCACGCCGGAGAAGGTAGCGGCTCTGGAGGAACGCTGTGAGATAATTGCCGCCATGATTCCGATTCTCCCTGAGCTGGCAAAGAAGGACCGCTGGTTGCGCTTCGATGCGGACGTTGCTCCCAGGTGGCTGGAGAGGGAACGCCAAAAGCTGGACTCTGCCCGCGAAAAACTGCAGAAACATTGACATTCCGCTTCATTCTCATTAGAATGAGCACTGGAGTCGAATGATGTGATGCGTTGTTTCTTGTATCTCGTTCCCTTGTTGCTGCTGGGTTCATGTCGTCAGGTGATTGACGCCGTGAACATGAAGCAGCTTGCGCCGGATATTGTGGAATACGGCAGCAGTAAAGGGGGATGGTATGAATACCTGCCTGCGTATGCACCCCATTTCTGCCTGAAGACTCGTCATCACATCATTTACTTTGATTCGGAGATGAATCTGGGCTACTGGAGGGCAAAGCATCCGCTGCCGCCGCATCGTGTTATGCTCGAAGCCCGGGGGGATTCCCTCATTATTCACCGCAGCTTTGTGTGGGATGGCGAGAGTTTTGGCGGCACCATTTCCGAGGAGCTGCTGCCCAGCCTGGTGCACGATGCACTCTATTTCGCCCTGCAGGGTAAGGCTCCCTTTACCCGCCGCGAGGCAGATTGTGCTTACCTGCGCGCCTGCCGCCGAGCCGGTCTGCACCACAAATATCCCGCCTACCTCGGCGTGCGCACCTTTGGCGGCTTATTTGGTAAGCCCCCCGGTGCTCTGCCGCCAATCATCGAGCAGACTTCTGCTTCCATGCCCCCGGCGCCTCTGGAACCGGATGCGGAGTGACGCGCCGGAAGCAAAATCCCCCGCTTCTGGTAATCAGAAGCGGGGGATGCTACTTATGCGGAAGGGGATGTGTTTAATTGATATTCACCTTCAGGCTTTCACCCTTCTTCATATCCATGGTGGGGAAGAGGATGAAGTCGTTGGTGAAGACAGCACCGGGGGCATCGCAGCCGGTGGCACCTTTGCCGGTGGCGCCGGTGGGGAACCAGACGGCGCAGCGGTCCTTGGTGTCGTAGTTGGCGGTGATGGTGAAGCTCTTGTCGCCTTCCCAAGAGATGGAGTAGGGAGCCTGGGCGTGGGACTCATCGAGCTGGGCGCGCCAGGCGGGGTCGCCGTAGAAAGCTACGACATCGCGGTCGTGCACCAGACCGAATACGTCCTGCGCAGCTTCGGGGTCCACATTGATTCGGCCGGCGATGAGCTGGCGGATGATGGACGTCGGGGTGAACGTCTCTTCATCGAACTTCACCTGCAGGAGCTCGGGATTCAGCTGGGTGGTCTTGTGAAGCATGAACTGGTTGTTCAGGAACCAGGCTTCAGCCAGGGATGTGCCGGCGGTGTTACCCATGAACGTGCCCAGTGTGCCCCAGCCGCCTGCGCCGTACCACGAGGGGACGGTGTAGCCCACCACCTGGTTGCAGGTGTAGGCGGAAAGGGCGGTCACGCACATGCTGTGCTCGCTGTTGCGGGCATCGCCGAAGAGGCAGTTACCGGCAGCCACCCACACGCGGGTGGTGCCATCGGGCTCCACGGTGGGGTACTTGGTGGCCAGATTGCTGAGCTCGGTGCTGTCACCGGCCATTGCTTTTATCATGGGGGTGCCGAAGTTGCCGAACTGCTCAGCGGGGAGCTGGTGGAAGCGGTTGCCGTAGGAGAAGAGGAGTCCACGGCTGAAGGGCATTTCCAGGTTGAACGGCGTAGCGTGGCTGGAGGAGACCACAAACTGCGGAGCCTGGTAGCTGAGCTCTCCGCTGAAGATGCCCAGCAGCTTATCTTCTGCGCCACCCTGGGGGTAGGTGGTGGTAACGGGCTCCTGGTAGCCGCTCTGGATGCGCACGGGGGCATCCGTCCAGTCGGTGATGCAGCAGCTGTGCTCAAAGCGGGAGTGGTCCACATTGGTGGAACCCAGCATGCGCTTGATGACCAGCGGCTCACTGGCCTTGGCGATGCGCAGGGCATCATCTGCCGTGTAGCCGGTGATGATGCCCCAGATGCAGTCGCCCCAGGGGTCGGAGTCAATGGCGCGGGCGGCGCGGTGCAGGTTGTTCACCAGCACGCGGTCCACTTCCTGCGGGCGCAGCACACAGGCCACGTAGCGGGAGGAGGTGTTGCGCATGGCCTTGTTGATTTCTGCCTCGCTCAGGTCGTTCAGGACGCAGAGCTGGGCCTCGGGGTACTTGGCCTTCAGCGCATCGGCCACGGCGGCCCAGGCGGGGTCGTTCATGGTGGTGCTGCTGGAGATGATGGTGTAGCCCGTGGCGGGGTCCTCCACCGGCTGGGGAGCCGGTTCCTCTGCGGGGGCGGGAGCTGCTTCCTCTGCAGCAGGAGCTTCTTCTCCCTTTTCTTCCGCCGGAATGGCGTTGGCCGGCATGGTGAAGAAGTAGTTGGTCTTATCCTGCGGGCCGAACACTTCGCGTGCGAGTTGCTGGATTTCTTCCAGCGTGATGCTCTTCACGTCCTGCTCCAGGTCACGCAGCAGCGGGAGCTGGCGCGGGTCGCTCTGCAGGCTGGCCAGGGCGCTTTCCCAGTAGCCCACGCTGCGCAGGTTCTTCATGGTGCGGGAGATATAGGGACGCAGGGCGCAGTCCAGGTCGCCTTGGGAGATGTTGCCCAGACCGATATCGACCAGAATGGCATCCATGGCGGCGGTCACTTTCTGGCGGTTGCCTACCACGCCCTCGCTGGAGGTGGTGATGGTGGCGGCGTTGCTGAAATCGGAGTTCGGGGCAAAGCGGACGCTGGGTGAGTAGGTCTCGCCGAGCTGGGCGCGGATGCCGTCGAAGAGCTTCTCACGGGTGATATTGGCCAGCACCTGCATGCGGCGGTTGCGGCGGTGGTCCATGCCATCGCCACAGGGGCGCATCTGGGTCACGATGGTCTTGTCCAGGTCGGTGGTGTAGGGCAGGAACTTGCGCATACCCCACTTGGCCTTGCTTACGTCCTTCTCCGCCTCGGTGAGCGGGGTGAACTCGCGGTTGCGCCTGGGCATGGAGCCGAAGGTGCGCAGGATGGCGGGAATCACGTCTTCTACCTTGAAATCACCCACCACGCTCACTTCCATGGCACCGTGCTGCAGCCAGGGGGTAAGGGCTTCCTTTACCTGAGCGGCGGTGCAGGCGGCGAACTGCTCCTTGGTGGGGGTGTTGAAGCGGGGGTCGTTGCCGTAGATGTGGCGGGGAACCTGCAGACTGAATGCACCGCCGGATGTGGTTTCAAAACGGTTGAACATGGCGGGCAGGGCGCGGCGAAGCTGTTCCTCACCATCCGGACGGAAGCCGGGGTGCAGAATGCCGGCCACCAGCAGCTTGCATTGCAGCTCGAAGTCCTCGGCCGTGGTGCTGCCGCCAAAACGCATGCGGTCTGCGCCCAATCCGAAGTTCAGGCTCACGTGTTCACCGGCCATGATTTTTTCCAGCTCAGTGAGGTCATGGGCTTCCAGACCACCCAGCTGCATGACTGTGCTGGCCATGGTGGAGAGACCGGGAACATTGATCATGCGCAGGGAACCGCCGTCCATGTAGGCGCTTACCTTAACACTGCCTTTCTGGAAATCCACCGGCTTGAGGTTCACGCGGATACCGTTGGAAAGGGTCAGGGTGGTGATACCCAGGTCCTCAAGATAGGCCTGCTGCTCGATGGTGCCGGGTGTGCCCATTTCGCTGTAGGCGAAGGGCGGCAGTTCCTCGGCTTCGGGGGCACTCACCTCCTGCTGCATCACGCTGTCAAACACGCGGCGCAGTTCTTCTGCCTGGGTATCCTGCACCTTGGCACCGCTCATCAGGAGCCGTACGCGGGTGGCATCAAATGCCTTTTCCAGCGCCTGGCGGCACAAATCCGGATTCTGCAGCACGGGCTGCATGGCCAGCTGGAAGGAACGCAGCGTTTCCTGCGGGTCGGTGGGAAGTTCCTTATCACGCAGGCTGCCGATGAGTCGTTCGGCCATAGCGGCGGCATCCACCGTGGGCCAGCTGCCGATCTGTCGCTCGTGGGCGGCCATGGTGGCGGCCACGATTTCGTTCAGCTCACTGGCCGAGAAACCATAGATGCAGGCGCGGCGAAGCTCCGTGAGGGCGGCTGCCATGCCCTGTTGCCATTTCTCGTGCTGAGCGCTCAGGTTCAGGTTGAAGGTGGATACGCTTTCGTAGATGTCTTCCTGCCCCACGTTGGCACCCATGAAGGGGGAATCCGCCTCGCGGGCAATGCGGGAAAGCCGCTGGTTGAGCATGGCGCAGGCCAGCTGCAGCGGCATGTCCTTGATGCGCTGCTCAAGCGTATCCGGTTTGTCCGTGTACGGGTCGGAAATGCTCAGAACAATCGAGCTGTTCTCGCTTTCGGGGTTGGGCAGCACGATGTCTGCCGGTCCGTCCTGCTTCAGAGTTCCCAGGCTGGGGCGTGCGGGCGGAGGTGTGTCCACCATGCTGGAGAAATGCTTCTCAATCCACTTGGCAGCATCTTCCGGTTTGCAGTCACCGGTGACCAGTACAGTCATGTTGCGCGGTACGTAGTGGGTCTTGTAATAATTGCGGAATACCTCATACGGGGCACCCATGATGACTTCCTCGGTGCCGATGGGCAGGTAATCCGGCAGGCGCATGCCGGGCGCACAGTGGCGCAGCATGGCAATGCTGGCGCGGTAGCTGGCAGAATCCCGGGCGTAGAGCTCGCTCTTCACAATGCCGCGCTCGTGGTCAATGGCTTCGTCCGTCAGAGTGGCGCCGTCTGCAAAATCGCGCAGTACAGTGAAGGCGAAATCTACGGTTTCGTCCTTCAGGTTCGGCAGGTTGAGCATGTAGACCGTCTGCAGAAGGCCGGTGTAGGCGTTCACGTCACCACCGAAACCCAGACCACGCTGTTGCAGCGCGGGGATGAGTTCGTTTCGCTTGTAGGTGCGGGAACCGTTGAATACCAGGTGCTCCAGTAGGTGGGAAATGCCTTTTTCATGCTCCTGTTCATCCAGAGAGCCCACATTCACGTACAGGCGCAGGCAGGCGCGCCCCTGGGGCTCAGCCGTGGGGCGGATGATGTATTTGATGCCGTTGGGCAGTTCGCCGCGGGTGATTTGCGGGTCTTCTGCCAGTTCCTTAAGCACGGCTGCGGCCGCAAGCTGCTCAGGAGGCGGCTGGGCAGGGGCTTCCTGCGCGCGGAGCACGGGTACACTCAGTGCCAGTGCTACGATGGGGAGGATATTGTGGTATTTCATGAGCTCTCTATGGGGCTATTTTGTTAGTTCGATGCAACAAAGCACCATTCTGTTCAGAATTAGCGGCTCTTTTTAACAAAATTATGAGGTCTGAGTCAAGCTTCGCGCGCGTGCGTGCACAAAAAAGAACACCCGGCAGTCATGCTGCCGGGTGCCCGGAATAAAACGCACAGGAAAAATCAGCGGCGCTTGGCTGTGTTGCGGTGGCGGCTCTGCTCCTGCAGGGCGGCATACATCTGGCGGCAGTGCTTGTAGCCGCGGCGGTCTGCCAGTTTTTCCATGCTCAGACGGGAGGAGCCCCACTCAATAACCTCGATTTCCACCACGCGGCGTCCCCACTGGCGCATGAGCCATTTGTTCGGTTGGTAGATATCGATAGTGGCGGTGCCTACCAGCGCGCTGCCGTAGTCGTCAATCACGTAGGTGTAAGGCTCGCCCTTGATTTTGAACTTGGTGCCCAGGGGGTATACGGACCAGTCGGCCGCAGCGCTGCGCACGCGGGAGCCGTACTTCAGGTAGGTGCCGATGGCGTTTTTCGGGCCGTAGCCGATGTGGTCGCTTTCGCTATGGGTATACGCAGTGGTGCGGACCACGCGGTTCAACTGGCGCGGGTGGTAGAAGGGGAACCCGTGCTTGTCCCGCCCCAGATTGGGCAGGCGGCGGTCCGGCATGGCGGAGCGGCGCGGCGGTGCCGGCGGGACAAAGCCCGAACTGGTGGCATCCGGATTGTGCGCAGCCTCAGCTGCCGGCATCCACAGGGCGGCCGCAAAAGTCAGTACGGCGGCGCTGAGGGCCATTTTGAACTTGTTCATCATGTCTGAATTCAAGGTGAAGTGATGCGTGACTTTCTGAATACACCGGGTCGGGAGACGCGGCGTGGGGGCATACTAACACACAAACGGCCGTTTTGGCAAGCGTTTTATCTGTTTTGAAAATCTTTCCTGTCAAGTTTGAATTGGTTTTTGTGGGGTGTGATGATAAAAATATGACGCAAAACCGGTATCGCGCGCGCACGCGCGAGTCGGATTGTGGCTGTTTTTGCTCGAAATGGTGCGGGTTTCGGGCGTTTTATTTAAGAAAAGTTGAATTTTATGCCGACGTGGTGACAGGCAGGGTGTCAACGCAGGGATGACGCATGGGAAAACAGGGGAAAGATATTTTACCTTTCCTGATTATTCGTCCTTGCAGCAAAGAAGGAATCAGCGTGCACAGGTAAGGGCAAGCTGGAAGGCGCGGATGGTGCTGGCGGGGTTGGCAAGCCCCTTGCCGGCGATGCCGAAGGCGGTACCGTGGTCCGGGCTGGTGCGGTAGCGGGGCAGGCCGAGAGTGACATTCACGGCGTTGTCAAAATCGAGCAGCTTGAGGGGTATGAGCGCCTGGTCGTGGTAGGGAGCCAGCACTGCGTCGAACATGCCCAGCGCGGCATCGCGGTAGACGCAGTCCGGTACGCAGGGACCGGTGATTTCAGCCCAGGGAAGCATGGCTTTCAGCTGTGATACTGCGGGCGCGATGATGCGCTGCTCCTCGTCGCCGAAGGCACCGTTTTCCCCGTTGTGCGGGTTGAGACCGGCCACGGCGATGCGGGGAGTGGCGCTACCTCTGGTGCGGCGCACAAAATCAGCCAGCAGAGCGCCGATGCGCACCAGCTCGGCGGTAGTCAGCAGGCGGGGGACATCTGCCAGAGCGGTGTGGATGGTGCCCAGCGCCACGGTCAGTTGCCGCCCGGTGAGACACATGGCGAAATCCGATACCCCGAGTCGGTCAGCAAAGAATTCAGTCTGTCCCGGGAAGTGGAATCCGACGCGGTGCAGTCCTTCCTTGCAGACCGGGGCAGTCACCACGGCATCAATCGTACCCTCCTTGAGCGCTGCTGCTGCCGTTTCCAACTGGTTGAATGCAGCTTGGGCCGTGGCTTGCGTGGGGAGCCCGGGGGTGGCAGCAATGGCGGGTCCCATGGGGCGGAACTCGGCCTGTGTTCCCCGCAGGGCAGCCAGAGCCGCCTGCATGATTTCCGGGCCTATGCCGGCCTGGTCTCCCAAGGTGTAGCCGATGACGGGGCGTTGCATGGAATTGACTATTGACGATTGGCTGTTGACAATTGAAGAAGGAGTGTCAGACCTCCTCGGCTATATCATCGTCTGCCAGTCCCTGCACAGCACCGGCAGGAGCAGGGGCATTCTTATCCACCGGCGGTGCCGGCACCGGTTCGCTGGGGCGCGCGTTTTCCTTGATCTGCGGTCGGTAGGAGCGGGCAGTGTTGATGTACTGGGCATTCGTGTCCCGCTGTTCGAACTGGAGCTCGGAATTGACCGAGGTATGATACACCGCCGTAATCACCAGAGCCAGGATTACGGGAACCAGAAGCAGACTGCCCAGACATGTCTTCATACGCACCACATTCTAGCTTTGCCGGTGCAGAAATGCAAGCTCCAATCGCCTGCATGGCGCAGTATGGTGCCTGAGCGGTAAAAATAATGCCTGCTAACACAGAATGAGCGTGACAAACGCTGCCAAAGTGCTTAAATAGGGACATGCACTATACTCCGTATACTCTATATCCCGTGGGTGCCATGAGCGCCCGAGCTGCAGCCCAGCCTCGCGAAGGCGTGCTGCTGCGTGGTGACAATGGCGGTTATGCCTGCCTGCAGGCCTGGCCTGAGCTGGGTGATTCTCCGCTGGAGTACGAGCTGGATGCCCTGCGCGAGGGGAATCCCATGCGCCTGGGTGCCCGTGCTCTGAAGTGCATTGAGCTGGATGGCGAAGCCCGTGCCAAGGGGGTGAGCCTGTTCGAGGGGCTGAGCGTGCCCCGCAGCTATGCCACTCTCACCGTGAGCGCTACTCCCTCCCAGGTGTATAACCTGCACCAGCGTGGTTTCCGCGTGGGTAAAATCAAGGTGATTCCCAAGCTTGCCGCCACGGTGGAGCGTCTGGTGAACCTGGCCGCCATGGTGCCGGACTGGAAGTGGCGTATTGATTTCAACTGCACCCTGAGCACTGAGGAGGCTCTGCAGTTCTGGGATATGCTGCCCGAGGCCATGCGCCAGCGCATCGATTTTGTGGAAGACCCTTGCTACTATGATGTGGAAGCCTGGCAGACCCTGCAGGATGCCGGCATGCCGCTGGCTTACGATATGCCGGTGCAGAATGAGAGCATCATTCCCGCCCGCACCAGCAAGCCTATGATGCGTATCGTGAAGCCCGCCCGCCACCAGAGCAATACCGGTCTGCCTGTGTTCACCACCTACATGGATCACCCCCTGGGTCAGTGCTGGGCGGCCTACAATGCCGCTAAGTTCTATACCGGCAAGCCTGCAGAGGATATCCCCCTGTGCGGTCTCGTGACGCACCATGTGTATCGCCCCAATGCTTTCTCCGAAGAGCTCGGTATGAATATCACGCCTGAGTTCCCTGTGCCCGCCGGCACCGGCCTCGGGTTCGATAAACTCCTGGCCGCGCTTCCCTGGAAGAAGCTCTGACCCGGTTTTTCCACGGCACAAAAAAGGCCCCGCTGTTTGCGGGGCCTTTTTTCGTACTGCTGCCAATCAGTTCAGCGGGAGGGTAAGGGTGAATACGGTGCCCTTGTCGTCACTTTTCTCGAGTACTAGGTCGCCGCCGATGGAGCGGGCTACATCCCGGGAGAGGGCGAGCCCGAGTCCGACGCCGGGTTTGCGGCCTTCCACGTCCCTGGCGGAGCGGGAGAAGGGGCGGAAAATGCTGCGCTGCACGCGCGGAGGAATGCCGGGGCCATTATCAGCAAAGCGGATGTTGAGCGTATCATGTCCGCGCATGGTGCTGATACTGATGGCGGGGTGCTCCGCTGTGGTGGCGTATTTGATGGCATTATCCGCCAGGTTGGTGAAAATCTGCTCCAGCGAGATGATATCCGTATTCAGGTTAAGCAGTTCCGTGCGCTTATCGTGCTGAAGCTTTACTTTGAAACCGGCTTCCTTGAGGTTTCGTTCCACCTTGGACAAAGCGCGGTTAATGAGCTGGGGACAGGTGCCTTTATCGGCGCGGCCGCGCTGTTTGCCGCGGGTGAGCCGGGCAAAGGCGAGCACGTTTTCCACCAGGTGGCCGAGACGCTGGCTTTCCTGATAGAGGGTCTCGTGGTATTCATCGAGCTTCTCAGCGGGCACCAGCTTGTTCTTGAGCATCTCGGTCATGAGCGAGAAGCTGGTGAGCGGGGTGCGCAGCTCGTGGGTGACGGCAGAAACGAAATCGGACCTGCGGCGCTCCAGTCTGGCGTAGAAGAAAAGCAGCCCGAAAAGGATGCCGACCGCCAGTACCGTGACCAGCGTGGCTGAGGCCAGTGTGCCGCGCATCGCCTGGCGGCGGGCTGCGGTGTCCGGTACCTCCACATCATTCCCGGGGCGCAGCACCATGGGCAGGGGCGAGAGGTTGGCGGGTTCTTTCTTCTTGCAGAGCGAGATGGTGGCTCCCTTCAGGGCCGGTTCTACAAAAGGCATGAGCTTCTCGGCCAGTTTGCCTGCATCGAGCACGATACCTTCGGCTGCTGACCCATGAGTGGTCTTGAACGTGCGCATGTAAATCAGGTGGTCGATGTAGAACCAGGAGAAGAACGGGCCGGGTGTTCCTTTGAGCTCAAGCGGAGCGCTGAAATCCGGGTCATCCACTTCATACACACCGAATACGGGCATGTGGGTTTTCAGGTCGACTGTGGCGTGGGTGGGATTGCTGTGGTCATATACCGGAGCGGCAGGGTTGAACGCCTTGCGACGGATTGTGTCGATGATGGCATCGTTGCTTTCTATTTCCTTCCCCAGGGCTTCCTGACCTTCGGGGACCTGAAGCCCGGCGGGGGTAAGCATGAAATAGCCACGCACGAAGTCAGGCATATTCCCGGTGGGCGGGTCATAGACCATCTGGCCTACGGGTGGGGCATAGCCCAGTTTGTTGCGTTCCTGCTCCAGCAGCCGTTTGATTTCAGCCTGCAGGCGCGGGAGTGAGAGCTCCACCAGGCGTTTCTGCTGGGTTTCCTTGTCGATTTGCAACAGCCGGGTTTCGAGCGTGGCGGTTTCATAGACGAGCCAGCCGGCAGCACCCAGGGTGAGCAGGGAAAAGAGGACTATGATGAGGGTGAGTTTCTTATTCATTCTTCGTTCCAGCGGTATCCGCGTCCGCGGATGGTTTCGATGCAGGCAGAGGGGCCGGCTCCCAGTTTCTCGCGCAGGCGTGTGAGGGTCACAGCCACCGTGCGGGTCTGCGCCGCGCGGTTCCGGCTGCCCCACACGCGCAGCAGCAGTTCTTCCTGGGCGATGATTCGCCCGGGGTGGGTCAGAAAATAGCGGAAAAGTTCAAACTCCTTTTCGGTGAGGGGAATGGGTGTGCCATCGCTGAAGCAGGCCTGCCCGGTGCCTCCATTCAGCGTGCCTCCGGGGAAATGCAGCACCTGAGCCACCGCCAGCTGCCGACCGGGTGAGCGCCGCAGCACCGCGGCCACACGGGCCAGAAGCTCGGCAATGCTGAAGGGCTTCACCACGTAGTCATCAGCCCCCAGTTGCAGGCCTTTCACGCGGTCTTCCTCGTCGCCGCAGGCGGTCAGGATGATGCTGGGGATGCCGGGGCATTCCTTCTGCATCATTTTCAGCAGCTTGAAACCGCTGATTTCCGGCATGTTCACATCCAGCAGCGCCAAATCCACCGGGGTGGAGAGCAACAGCTCCAGCGCCGCGCGCCCGTCCGGAGCGGTGCGCACCTCATACCCGGCTCCGGCCAGAGAATCTGCCAGCACGCGGCGGATGGCGGCATCGTCCTCTGCCACCAGTATACATTTGTTGCTCATGGCTTCCCAGCATAGCACACGCGCGCCCTGCCTGCAAGGGAAAAGCATGCCGATGACAGCGCACGAAAAACGCCCCCGACTGCTTGCATCGGGGGCGTGGAGAGGAAATTGGACGTATCCTTTTACTTGGCCGGTTCGTTCTCGGCTGCTTCAAGCAGGGCGTAGGCCTTCTCTTCGTCCGGGTCGGGGCCGTGGTGGCCCTTCTCTATTCTGGAGCGGAAGAGCTTCATGATGAACACGAAGGAGCAGGGGATGAAGAACACACCCAGCGCGGTGGCAATGCTCATGCCGACCACCACCACGATACCGATGGAGTTGCGCGCGAGAGCGCCGGAACCGGCTGCCGTCACCAGCGGTACACAACCGAGGATGAAGGCGAACGAGGTCATCAGAATCGGGCGCAGACGCATGCGGGCTGCCGTTACAGCGGCATCGATGAGGTTTTGACCGCGTTCCATCTGCAGCACGGCGAACTCCACGATGAGAATGGCGTTCTTGGCGGCCAGACCCACGAGCATCACCAGACCAATCTGGGCGTACATGTTGAGGTCCATGCCGGTCATCCACAGGCCGATGAAGGCACCCAGCACAGCAATCGGTACTGTCAGGAAGATGGCGATGGGCAGGGTCCACTTCTCATACAGAGCAGCCATGATGAGGAAGGCAAACACGGCGGACAGGGCAAAGATGGAGCCGAGGCCGAGACCATCCTGCACTTTCTTTTCCTGGAAGCTCATGTCCACGTATTCCATGGCGAATTTGGTGGTATCCATCGTCTGGGCAAAGACTTCTTCCACGGCGGCCATGGCCTGGGCAGTGGAGTACCCTTCCTTGGGCTTCACGGAAATCTTGGCGGCGTTGTAGTTGTTGTTGCGCCACACGAATTCGGTGTCCGAGATGTCCTTGATGGTGACCAGTGTGCTCAGCGGCACGGAGTCGCCCTTGGAGTTGCTCACATAGAAGTTGGCAATCTGCTCAGTGTTGGTGCGGCTCACACCGGCGGCCTGCAGGTACACCTGCCACTGCTGGCCGAACTGTGTGTAGTAGTTCACGAAGCTGGAGCCGTTGAAGCACTGCAGCAGCTGATTGGCCGCAGAGTAGTCCACCCCCTGGGCAAGGCATTTCTCCTTGTCAATCGCAATGCTCTTCTGCGGCACCTGCGGCAGCATCATGTCCGAGGCATTGGCGATGGCTTCGTGCTCCATGAGGGCTTTTTCCAGTTTCTTGGCCTGCTCGTAGAGTACGGCAACACCCTGGCCGTCCAGGTCTTCCAGAGCTACTGCAATATCATTACCCACGCCCACACCGGGAATGGCGGGCGGGCTCACCAGGTAGCTCACGCCGTCCACGCCACTCATGGCCAGCTTCTCCTGCACGCGCTTCTGCACATCATCAGCCGTGGGAATCTTGCCGTTTTCCATGGCGGGACGCTCAGCGTAAGGCTTGAGACAGCAGAAGAACGAAAGGGCATTGGTCGTCTGCACACCCAGCACCATGTTCATGCCGATGATGGACACGGCGAAATCGGTGGTGGGTTCTTCCATCAGCACTTTTTCCACAGGGATTACCTGCTCGGTGAGTCGCTGCAGGGAGACGCCGGGTTTCATGATGACGCCGCCAATGAGGAAGCCCTGGTCTTCTGCGGGAAGGAAGCCGCCGGGTACCTGCTTGGAGACAGGGATGATGCAGGCGGTGATACCGGCCAGCAGCGCCATGGAGACGGTGAGGTGGCGGCAGAGCCAGCCACAGGCTGTGGCAAACTTCTCAGCCAGGGCATCGTACGCCTTGTTGAAGCCGTTGTACAGCGGCGTGAGGAGCGAGCGGTGCTCCTTCTTGGGCTGCAGCATGATGGCCGACAAAGCGGGCGACAGCGTGAGCGCGTTGAATGCCGATATGAGCATCGACACGGCAATGGTCACGGCAAATTGCTGGAACAGCGTGCCGGTGATGCCGGGCAGCAGGGCTGTGGGCAGGAACACGGCGGCCAGTACCAGTGCAATGGCCACCACAGGTCCGCTCACTTCCTTCATGGCGGCGAAGGTGGCCTGTCGCGGGGTCATGCCGTTCTCCATGTGAGCTTCCACCGCTTCTACCACCACGATGGCGTCGTCCACCACCAGACCGATAGCCAGCACCATACCCAACAAACAGATGGTGTTGAGGGAGAAACCGAGAATCGGGAAGAAACAGAAGGTTGTCACCAGAGATACGGGCACGGCAATGAGCGGGATGAGCGTGGCACGCCAGCCCTGCAAGAAGAGGAATACGACGAATGCCACCAGCACCAGAGCCTCAAAGAGCGTGTGGATGATTTCATTGATGGAGTCTTGCACCGTTGTTGTGGTGTCGAGAGCAATGAAACCACGCATGCCTTCCGGCATAACAGCCTCTTTTTCAACAAACAATTTCTCAAGGTCTGCTACTGTTTCCAAAGCATTGGCTTCTGCGGCCTGATAAATGGCCAACACTGTACCGGGGCGGCTGTGCCCCATCTCATGTTGACCGATACGGCCGGCAAGTGAATAGCTTTGAGACCCCAGCTCAATCTTGGCAATGTCTTTGAGACGTACGGATTGCGTATCATCTTGGTGCACAATGATGGTGCCGAATTCCTCAATGCTTTCCATGCGCCCCTTATTGCGAATGGTGTAGGTGAATTCCTGACCATCGGGCATGGGCTCGGCACCCACGGCACCGCCGGGGTTGATAGCATTTTGAGCGTTGACTGCATTGTATACCTGATTGACGGAGATGTTCTTTTGAGCCATCTTCTCGGAGTCCAGCCAAATACGCACGGCGTAGCGACCACCGAACACCATGACGTCGCCTACACCCTTGACTCGCTTAATCGGGTCTACAAGGTTAAGATACGAGTAGTTAGTGAGGTCAATGGGGTTGAAGAAGCCCTCGGGGGAGTCAATGGCATACAGCATCATCGGCAGACCGGAGGATTGCTTGATGGTAATACCCATCTT
>JAZRBC010000128.1:0-1954 GCA_045634905.1 Akkermansia sp. | reverse complement strand
TGAGACGCAAGCGCAAACTTGCTGCCTGGAATACGGCAGAATTGGAACGCATCCTCTTTGGCTTACCGGGCGAAAATAATTAAATCCAGCGCTTTTCTCCTTTATTGCCCTTTTGTCATATTCCTAATGCGTCTGCCCTGTCGCGGGTGGCGTGGGTTTCGCCTCGACGGGGAACGCCGCTCAGGCATCGATGCCGCTGCGGCGGAGCAGGGCGGTGGTGTCCGGGTCGCGCTGCATGAAATCGCGGTACAGCTCGGCAGCCGGGCGGCTGTTGCCCTGCGAGAGGATGCAGCGGCGGAAATCGCGCCCCGTGGCGGGGTTGAAGATGCCCTCCTGTGCGAAGCGGGAGAAGGCATCGGCATCGAGTACTTCGGCCCACTTGTAGGAATAGTAGCCGCTTTCGTAGCCGCCGTCGAAAATGTGGGAGAAGGCGCGCAGTACGCTGTTGCCCGGTTCGGTGGTGGGCACGCGGTAGTCTGCCAGGATTTCGCGGTCCACTTCCTCCACATCGCGGCCCAGGAAGCTGGCGGTGTTGGTGTGCAGCTCCAGGTCAATCTTGCCGAAGCAGAGCTGGCGCATGAAGAAGGTGGCGGCACCGTAGTTGCGGGCGGCCAGCATCTTGTCCATGAGCTCGCGGGGCATGAGCTCGCCGGTCTGCCAGTGGCGGGCGTAGCGGGCTATGGCTTCGGGCTCCCAGGTCCAGTTCTCGTTAATCTGGCTGGGCAGCTCCACGAAGTCCCAGGCCACATTGCAGCCGGAGAGGGAGCGCACCTCCACATTGCTGAGCACCTGGTGCAGCAGGTGGCCGAACTCGTGGAATACGGTCTCAACCTCGTAGTGGCTGAGCAGGGCGGGTTTATCGCCCACGGGGCGGCTCATGTTGCCGCACATGAATGCCAGATGCGGCTCGCGCGGCTGGCCGTTCATGGGGGGCAGGCCGGTGCTCAGCGGGTCCATCCAGGCGCCGGCGCGCTTCACGTCGCGCGGGTACCAGTCGGCGTAGAATGAGCCGAGGTGCTCGCCGCTTTCCTCATCGTGCACCTCGTAGAAGAGTACCTCAGGGTGCCACACTTCCACGGCACCGGCGGGTACTTCCTCGCCGGGCTGCACGCAGGCTGTCTCTTTCTGGGTGAAGCGGATTCCGTAGAGCCCCGCGTAGATGGAGAACATGCCGTCCAGCACGTTCTGCATGGCATAGTAGGGGCGCAGCTCTTCGGTGTCGAAGTCGTAGAGAGCCTTGCGGCGTTTCTCGCTCCAGTAGCCGATGCTCCAGGGTTCCATGGTGGGGATGGCGGTGCCGGTCTGTTCCTCGGCAAAGCGGCGGATGGCTTCCTGCTCTTCCAGGAAAGCGGGGCGCACCTGTTCGTGCAGCTTGTTGATGAAATCCAGTGCGGTCTGTCCGCTGCCGGCCATGCGGCGGCTGGTCACATAGTCCGAGTAGCGCTCGTAGCCCAGCAGGGCGGCTTTTTCGGCACGCAGGGTGAGAATCTTGTCGATGAGCGGGGCGTTGTCGAACTCGCCTGTGCCCTTGCTCTGCATGCCGCGCCACACGCGCTCGCGCAGGGCGGCATTATCCGCAAAGGTGAGCACGGGCTGGATGCTGGTGAACTGCAGGCTGAAGCGCCAGGCGGGTGCCTCTTCGCTGCCGTGTCCCTTGGACAGTGCATCCTGACGGGCGGCCTCGCGGGCAGATTCGGGCAGACCGGCCAGCTCACTTTCATCGCTGGTCACGTATTCCCAGGCATTGGTGGAATCGAGCACGTGCTCACCGAAGGTCTGGGAAAGCTGGGCCAGCTCGGTGGAAAGCTCGGCGTAGCGGGCCTTCTTATCCTCCGGCAGGTCGGCGCCGCTTTCGCGGAAATCGGCCAGGGTTTCGGAGATGAAACGCTGCTTCACGGCGGAGAGTTCCTGCACCCAGGGCTGCGCGGCGGCATTCTTGAGCACGGTGTAGAGC
>JAZRBC010000127.1:0-1735 GCA_045634905.1 Akkermansia sp. | reverse complement strand
CAGCACCTGCTCCTCGCGCAGCAGCAGAGCTGCCAATGCGCCCACGCGCGTAAAAGGCTGCTGGCTCAGGGCACAGGTATCCAGGGGTGCCACCACGGCACGGGTAGACAGCTCACGCAGCTCCTCACCAAGGCGGGTCAGGGTGCCGCGGGCGCCTTTGATGCCCGCATCACGCATACGCGCGAGCAATTCGCGCCTGGCTTCCTGCCAGGCGTCCAGCTGCTCTGTGCTCAGCGCACCGCTTTCCCACATGGTCACCTTGTAGCAGGTTCCGGATGGCGCGGCGGCGGCAGCGTGGTGTTCTGTGGCTACCTGGGTCATGTGAGTATGCCGAATACCTTGTCCATTTCCAGTTTCGCCAGGGCTTCTGCTGTCTTCGTGGCCTCGAAGTCAGCCGGTGCCCAGATTTCGAAATACGACCCGCGACCTACAATTGTCGCGTTGTCCGCCAGCTTCAGGCGTTCACGCTGTGCCTTGGGAATGAGTAGTTTGCCCTGGCTGCTCACTTCGGCTTCGAAGCTCAGGCCGATGATGGTGCCAATGTAGCGGTTCACGGCGGCGGGGTCAAAACCACGTGCTTCGGCGTGGCTGCGAATCCCGTTCACCATCTCCTCAAAACTCTCTTTCGTGTAGCACTTCAGGATCGGATACCCTTCATTCTGAGCGTCTATCATCCACAGCGTAGCTCCCTGCGCGTCACGCCAGCCGGCCGGAACCGCCATGCGGCTCTTCGGGTCGAGCTTGTGCGTCACGTTGCCCGTGAACATCACTGTGGAGATACTATTCATGCTTTTGGGTACACTTACCTGTACCCACAGTACACTCCAATACACTCAAAAAGTCAACCATAAATTTTGCCTTTCCGGGAAATTCAAGCGGAAATTGTCAAATTTCTTTTTCATTCACTCCGAATTCATAAGTCAGGGTGTACCGGAGTGTACTGAATTTATTTTTCAGGGGTAAGGGGGAGCAATCGACCGGGGCTGAACTTGGATTGACACGCTGCCAGCGGGTGGTTATAATGGTTCAGCAGCATGAACTACCGATACACAGACGGCACACCGGTACGCCCTGGAGATAAAGCAGCATGGAGAGATGCTGCCGGGGTTGTTATATTCAGCCGGGGAGCAGGATTCGAGGGCTTGCTGCTGAAGACGGCGGCGGAAATTCTGCCGGTGTCGGAAAGTGAACTGAAATGGCAGCAGCAAGCTGTGGTGCCTCATTATCTGACCGGCGAGGAAATGCGGGAAGGGGACGTGGTGGAACTGGACACGGGAGACGCAGCTTACCCGACCCGGCTGCACCTGTTCCGTGGGCGGAGCCGTTTCGAGTTCTGGGAACCGGGGGAGGTGCTTTTTCTGCAACTTATCCGGTTGGATGGTGGTGATGCACCGCTATACTTTCCCTATACCGATGAGGACGGGTACATTTCGGGAGCCTTGCAGGAAATCCGTTTCCTGCGGCGGGCGGGGAATTAAGCCTTGAGGGCATCCACGCAGATGGCGGACCAGGTTTCGAGGCGCTCGTAAACCGGGCCTGCGAGCTCATCGAGGGAGCGGAAGGCGAGGTCGGCCAAGGCCTTTTCATTAGGGGTTACCTGGTCATCCTGCAGCGGAGCGGGTGTGGTGTACAGAAGTGTACCGGCGTGGGAAATCAGGCCTTTTTGCGCTTTTTCTTCTTCTTGCCGCTGGCTTTTGACGGCTGCTGAGTCTGTTGTTCAATGGCTTTTTCCAGC